>NZ_RCOB01000098.1:0-16104 GCF_004307665.1 Pseudomonas sp. Sample_16 | reverse complement strand
ACAAAAGCCGCCGATTATAGCGATCCCCCCGCGAAGACGCTCGGGTATACTTCGCCATCCTTTACAAAAGCACTGGACCTTCGATGCCGAACACTGCCGCTGCGCTCGACCTGTTGTTGCTGCCGACCTGGCTGGTACCCGTCGAACCTGCCGGCGTTGTCCTCAAGGATCATGCCCTGGGCATCCGCGACGGGCGCATCGTTTTTATCGGCCCACGCACAATTGCACTGAAGCTTGATGCACGCGAAGTCCGCGAGTTGCCGGGCATGTTGCTCAGCCCGGGCCTGATCAACGCCCACGGGCACGCGGCAATGACTTTGTTCCGCGGTATGGCCGATGACTTGCCGTTGATGACCTGGCTGGAAAACCACATCTGGCCCGCCGAGGCCAAATGGGTCGATGAAGCATTCGTACGCGATGGCACCGATCTGGCTATCGCCGAACAGCTCAAAGGTGGCGTCACCTGCTTCTCTGACATGTACTTCTTCCCGAAGGTTGCCAGCGAGTGCGTCCACAACAGCGGTATTCGTGCGCAAATCGCGATTCCGATCCTCGACTTCCCGATCCCCGGCGCCAGCAGCGCGGACGAAGCCATTCGTCAGGGCATCGAACTGTTTGGCGATCTCAAGCATCACGACCGCATCAAAATCACCTTCGGCCCCCATGCACCCTACACCGTGGGCGATGAAAACCTGGAAAAAATCCGCGTGATCGCCGAAGAGCTCGACGCGTCGATCCACATGCACGTGCATGAAACCGCCTTCGAAGTGCAGCAAGCGCTCGAACAGCGCGGCGAACGCCCCTTGGCCCGTCTCGCTCGCCTGGGCTTGCTGGGGCCGCGCTTCCAGGCCGTTCACATGACCCAGATCAGCGAAGAAGACCTGGCGCTGCTGGTAGAAAGCAACACCCATGTGATTCATTGCCCGGAGTCGAACCTGAAACTGGCCAGCGGTTTTTGCCCGGTGGAGCGTTTGTGGCAGGCCGGGGTCAATGTTGCCGTGGGCACCGACGGCGCCGCCAGCAATAATGACCTCGACCTGCTGGGCGAAACCCGCACCGCCGCGCTGCTGGCCAAGGCTGTCGCCGGTTCGGCCACCGCGCTGGACGCTCATCGCGCCCTGCGCATGGCCACGCTCAACGGCGCCCGCGCCCTGGGGATCGAAGCCGACACCGGCTCGCTGGAAGTCGGCAAAGCCGCCGACATCGTCGCGTTCGATCTCTCCGGCCTGGCCCAGCAACCGATCTATGACCCGGTTTCACAGCTTATATATGCCACCGGCCGGGACTGCGTGAAACATGTCTGGGTCGCCGGCAAGCAACTGCTCGACGACCGTCGCCTGACACGCCTGGATGAGCAGCAACTGGTCACCACTGCCAAGGCCTGGGGCCAACGCATCAGCGGCCGTACCGAATCGTAAGCACCCCGGACTCAACCCCGGGGCAACAGGATTTTTCAAGTTTTAGAGGACTTAACCCATGAGCAACGTCGACTACGCCGAAATCGCCAAATTCGAAGCCCTGGCCCATCGCTGGTGGGACCGCGAAAGCGAATTCAAACCTCTGCACGACATCAACCCGTTGCGGGTCAACTGGATTGACGAACGCGTCAGCCTGGCCGGCAAGAAAGTCCTCGACGTCGGTTGCGGCGGCGGCATTCTCAGCGAAGCCATGGCTCAACGCGGCGCCACCGTGATGGGTATCGACATGGGTGAAGCGCCGCTGGCGGTCGCGCAGTTGCATCAACTGGAATCCGGCGTGAGCGTCGAATACCGGCAGATCACCGCCGAAGCCCTGGCCGAAGAAATGCCGGAACAGTTCGATGTGGTCACGTGCCTTGAAATGCTCGAGCACGTGCCGGACCCGTCTTCGGTGATCCGCGCCTGCTTCCGTATGGTCAAGCCGGGGGGCCAGGTGTTTTTCTCCACCATCAACCGCAACCCGAAGGCGTACCTGTTCGCCATCGTCGGCGCCGAATACATCATGAAGCTGCTGCCGCGCGGCACCCACGACTTCAAGAAATTCATTCGCCCATCCGAGCTGGGTGCCTGGAGCCGCATGGCCGGGCTGACCGTCAAGGACATCATCGGCCTGACGTACAACCCGCTGACCAAGCATTACAAACTGGCGTCCGACGTGGACGTCAATTACATGATCCAGACCCTGCGCGAGGAGTAAGCCGATGCGTATCAGAGCAGTTCTTTTCGACATGGACGGCACCCTGCTCGACACGGCGCCGGACTTCATTGCGATCTGCCAGGCGATGCGTGCCGACCGTGGCTTGCCACCGATCAACGATAAACACATCCGCGACGAGATCTCCGGCGGCGCCAAGGCAATGGTCGCGGTAACGTTCTCGATGGACCCGGAATCGCCGGGTTTCGAGGCGTTGCGTCTGGAGTTCCTGGAGCGCTACCTCGTCGGTTGTGCAGTGCACAGCAAACTGTTCGATGGCATGGGCGAACTGCTCGCGGACATCGAGAAGGCCAACCTGATCTGGGGCGTGGTCACCAACAAGCCGCTGCGCTTCGCCGAACCGATCATGCAACAACTGGGGCTGGCCGAACGCTCGGCCTTGCTGATCTGCCCGGACCATGTGAAGAACAGCAAACCGGACCCGGAACCGTTGATCCTGGCCTGCAAGATGCTCGATCTGGATCCGGCCAGCGTGCTGTTCGTGGGCGATGACCTGCGCGATATCGAATCGGGTCGCGATGCCGGGACCAAGACTGCGGCAGTGACGTTCGGCTATATCCACCCGGACGACAACCCGCGGCACTGGGGAGCGGATGTGGTGGTCGATCATCCACTGGAGTTGCGCAAGGTGCTTGATAGCGCTTTGTGTAGCTGCTGAGTAGAGATGCTTTTGTGGCGAGGGAGCTTGCTCCCGCTGGGCTGCGAAGCGGCCCTTTAATCTGCCACTGCAATCTATCAGGCACACTGAATTTGCAGGTTTTACGACTGCTTCGCAGCCGAGCGAGAGCAAGCTCCCTCGCCACAGGTTCAGTGCCGGCCTTATTGTTGAATTGTCGTGAGGTTTTTTATGTTCGATTATTCCGCCCGCCCCGACTTGCTCAAGGATCGGGTCATTCTGGTCACCGGCGCTGGCCGTGGCATCGGCGCTGCCGCCGCTAAAACCTATGCGGCTCACGGCGCAACCGTGCTGTTGCTGGGCAAGACCGAAGCCAACCTGACTCAGGTCTACGACGAAATCGAAGCCGCAGGTCACCCGCAACCGGCGGTGATTCCGTTCAATCTGGAAACCGCCCTGCCCCATCAATACGATGAGCTGGCGGCGATGATCGAGACCGAATTCGGTCACCTCGACGGCCTGCTGCACAACGCATCGATCATTGGCCCGCGCACGCCGATTGAACAACTGTCAGGCGAAAACTTCATGCGGGTCATGCAAGTCAACGTCAACGCCATGTTCATGCTCACAAGCACATTGTTGCCGCTGCTCAAGCTGTCCAAGGACGCCTCGGTGGTATTCACGTCCAGCAGCGTTGGACGCAAGGGCCGCGCGTACTGGGGCGCCTATGGCGTTTCCAAGTTTGCCACTGAAGGCTTGATGCAAACCCTGGCAGACGAAGTCGACACCGTGGCGCCAGTGCGTTCCAACAGCATCAACCCGGGCGCCACCCGCACGAGCATGCGCGCCCAGGCCTATCCGGGAGAAAACCCACTCAACAATCCGACGCCCGAGGAGATCATGCCGGTCTACCTGTATTTGATGGGTCCGGACAGCACAGGCATCAACGGGCAAGCTTTTAACGCCCAGTAATGCCGTACGTCGCTTTTGTGCCGCGGCGAATTTCCGTCGCGGCACCGAGGCCGAAGTGAAACTCCAGTCAAACTTATGTCAGCGCATGCACCACAACCGTTCTTGAATCTTCTAAACAGTTGATTTATAAGGCCTTATCAACACCCCCTGATTTGGCACGACTTTCGCTCTGCACTTGCTCACATACGCCGTGTGAACGCGAACCGGGCGGAGCTGGAGTCGACAGGCTCCAAATCTTCTACAAAGCCGATTAAACTTGTACGAAATGTCCTACGGGGCTGACGGACCAGTACTGACGCGCAGCCTAAAGCCGCTCTCACCCAGCTTGTAAGACACAGCCTTACTGCTCAAGGGCGCACGCCATATGAAATCACCTTCCCAGACCAACGCAATTGACTTCGATAGCGCCAAATTGCAGCGCCTGGGTTTTGGTCAGCAGCAACCCTCTCCAGAAAGGCCTGCCAGCCTTGCGAAACTGCGCCAGCAGTTGAGCTTGCAACTGCAAACCAGTCTTGAACCCCAACGCATTCTCGGCCTGTTCTTTGTTGAAGTTCAGCGCCTGGTCCCGCTGGATGCCTTGAGCTACGAGCACAAGAGCAGCGACCTGCGCCTTGAGTTCGGTCAACGCGGCCACCACTCGATCAGCTACAGCCTCAGCCATGAGGGTGAACATCTGGGTGAATTGGTGTTTCGCCGCAACCAGCGCTTCAGCGAGCAGGAACAGGGCAACCTGGAATCGCTGCTGGCGACATTGCTGTATCCGATGCGCAATACCCTGCTGTACCGCGCAGCCACTCAAAGCGCGTTACGCGACCCGTTGACCGGCACCGGCAACCGCATCGCGATGGATCAGACCCTGCAGCGGGAAATAGATCTGTCACGGCGCCATCTGCAACCGTTGTCGTTGTTGATGCTGGACATCGATCATTTCAAGCAGATCAACGATACCCATGGTCATAGTGCGGGTGATGACGTGCTCAAGGCAGTTGCTGCTTCGATCAAACATCAGTTGCGCAACGTCGACATGGTGTTTCGTTTCGGCGGCGAGGAGTTTTTGATTCTGCTGTCGAACACCAGCCGGGAAGCTGCTGCCCTGGTCGGTGAACGCCTGCGGTTTGCCGCTCAGAGCGAGGAATACATCGCCGATGGGCGCTCGATTCAACTGACTGTAAGCCTCGGTTGCTCGACCCTGCTGCCTGGCGAGTCTGCCGAAAGCCTGGTGCGACGGGCTGATAATGCGCTGTATGTGGCCAAGCGCGAGGGGCGTAATCGGTTGGCGATGGCAGGCTGAGCCGTTGCTCGCTGCACAAAAGACTGTGGGAGCCAGCAAGCTGGCTCCCACAGTTCTACAGCGGCTTCTCGGGATCAGCTTTCGGCCAATTCCAGTCGCTCACGGGTTACCGGTGCCTTCTCTGCGTGCTCAAGCTGCATGCAGCGCTCCAGGAACAGGTACATGTAGTCGTAGCTCTTGCACACTGCCTGACGCAGCTCCACCTGCAGGGCTTTGCTCGGATTCATCCCCGCCAGGGTGCAAATGATTTCCAACGCTTCCCAAGGATGGGCATCGTCGTACTGGGCATGCATTTTCAGCCACTTCATCGCACGCTTGCGCTCTTCCTCAGGGAAAGAAGCAGCGTACACGCCGTTGGAGCAAACCACCGCCGACCACTCGCCGGTCGCACCTTCAATGGCATAGTTGGTGGCGGCAATGGCAACGATCAGCGAATCCGAAGAACTGGTGTGCCAGCACCAATGGCTGAGGGCGTGAAGTTCCGGGGCAACCTGTTGTGCCTGCAGATCTTCCAGGCTGACGCCGTGTGCACGGCTCCAGTTCACCCAATAATCGGCGTGGTTCAATTCGACCCGAATGTTGCGCATCAGCCAGCGACGCGCCATGTCTTCGCCCGGATGGCGGGCAAATCGGGTCTTGGTCAGGTTTTGGGCCATGTATAACGCGAACTGTTCGACCACCGGCCAACCACCGATCAGGTATTGGCGCATGGTCTTCGCACTGAGTTTGTTATCTCGCATGCGTTGATACAGTTCGTGTTCGACCACCCGGCGCTTGCTCTCGCTGCAGTCCTTGATCAGGCGCTGAGCCCATTCAGGGTAACTCGCAGCTTCCATGAGCGGTCCGGTTCGGTTGAATGTGTCGATCACTGTCGAGCTCCTTTTGATTGTGATTATTAGATCAGCGAGAGATTTCAACGGAACGTGCCAGGGGCCTTGAACAACAAAGGCTGAGGCCTGGCCGGACGACTCTGGAGACTATCGCAGGTAAACAACTGCGGGCGTTCAATGACATACCCTTGAGCATAATCTACACCAATCTCCAGCAAAGCCTGTTCGATCTGAGTCGTTTCGACAAACTCGGCAATTGTGCGCTTACCCATGACATGCCCGATGTGGTTGATCACCTCGACCATGGCGCGGTTAATCGGGTCGTCCAGCATGTCCTTTACGAAACTCCCGTCAATCTTCAGGAAGTCTACAGGCAAATGTTTCAGATACGCGAATGAGGACATACCGGCGCAAAAATCGTCGAGCGAAAACAGACAACCTAAGCCTTTGAGTTCATTGATGAATCTGATTGCACTGCCAAGATTTGAAATGGCGCTGGTTTCGGTGATTTCAAAACAAATCATTTCAGCGGGAATTGAATACGTCACGAACTGTTCGCGCAGGAAGTCGAGAAACGCCTCATCTCCGATGGTTGTGCCTGACAGATTGATCGCACACATGGCCAGCGGCCCGCAATGCGGCTCGGCCCGGCATTGGGCAATGATCTTGAATACGTTCTGTACGACCCAGCGATCGATCGAACTCATCAGGCCGTAACGTTCCGCCGCAGGAATAAAGCTGTCGGGCAGAATCATGCGCCCGGCTTCATCATGCAGACGCAGCAGAATCTCTATGTGCCCGCCGCCCGAGTCGACGCCCAGGGGCGCGATTTCCTGTGCGTACAGACAGAAGCGGTCCTCTTCCAGCGCCATGTGCAGGCGCTGCACCCAGGCCATTTCACCGAAGCGCAGGGACAATTCCGAATCATCGGGGTGATAGACCTGAACCCGATTGCGGCCCTTCTCCTTGGCCATGTAGCACGCCATGTCGGCAGCGCGCAGCGAGGCTTCAAGCGTGGTCGGATTCTGCGAAACGTGCACCAGACCGATACTCACGGTGGTCACGAATGGCCGGCCCTTCCAGACGAAGTGCAAATTCTGCACAGTCTGGCGCAGCGACTCGGCGATTTTCTCCGCGGCCTCTGGCCCGCAGTTTTCCAGCAGGATGCCGAACTCGTCACCCCCCAGCCGGGCCAGGGTATCGCCTTCACGCAAACCCGATTGCAGCAGCGCGCAGATATGCCGCAGCAACTCGTCACCCGCGGCGTGGCCGCAGGTATCGTTGACCAGTTTGAACTGGTCCAGATCGAGAAACATCAAGGCATGCCGCCCTGATTGGCGCGTCAGGTTATGCAGCGCCTGCTCCAGGCGATATTCGAATTCACGGCGATTGGCGAGGCCGGTCAAGGCGTCATGAGTCGCCTGCCAGGACAGATTGGCGATGTATTGCCGCTCCTGAGTCATGTCGTGCAACACCAGCACCGTGCCGCTGACCTTGCCGGCATTGCTGATCGGCGCCCCCACCAGCGTCACCGAAACCGTGCTGCCATCGAGGCGTTGAATCAGTTTTGAATGCTCGCTGCCACCGCTGAGTTGCCCACTGAGAATATGTTCGATCAAGGTAAAACCATCGGACTGGGCGTTTTCATCCAATAGATTGAACAACGCCGCGAGCGGCAATCCTGCGGCCTGCTCGGCCTTCCAGTGAGTCAACGCCTCGGCGGCCGGATTCATGTAGGCGATGGCGCCATCCACATCCGTGGTAATCACCCCGTCGCCAATCGATTGCAGGGTGATTTGCGCCCGGTCCTTTTCCAGCTGCAAGGCATCGGCAAATTCATGGCGCTGCTTGAGCAGTTTGTGAGTACGCATCAACGCCAGCACGATCAAGCCCAGGGCGGTGGCGAGGTTGGTCAGCAGCAACAAGCGAAGAATCATCCGCGAGCCTTCGCCCAGCGCGTCACTGAAGGCTTTCGCCGCCGGTGTCACTTCATCATTGATGGCAAAAATCTGCGCTTTCCAGCGCTGGATATCCGCCGCCGAAGTCGGGTGGGCGGTGATGTGCTGGTGCATCTCACGTGCAACGTCGTCGAGTTTGACCAGGTAATCGTCACCCACCGTCCACAGGTCGATGGCTTTCTCCAGATAACTGAAATGACGGAAATTGAGGTACAGCCAGATCAGACTGGAGACGTCGTCCGGGTGGTTACCGCCCTTGAGAATGGCCAGCCGCGCTGCTTCGATATCCGGCGGTTGCTGATCCAGCGCCACGCGCAATTCATGCCCGCCCTGAGGAACGGAAATGGCCTGCTGATACTTGCGGAAAATGTCCTGATCGCCGTTGTCGGCATAGAGATTGAGGTAATAGATGGCGTCTTTCTGGCCCTTGGACCAAAGGCTTTCGCCGGCAACATAGCCGCGAACCGCCGACAGCACATACAGGCTAACGCCGCCCAACAAGGCTTGGAACAGCACAACGGCGATAAAAGGCCAGACGATGCCCAACAGCCGTGGCGATCCGAGTGTCCGCGTTTGATTCATGTGTTCCCTTGTAATAGCACTGCTTGACCGTCATCCGGACGAATTCGCTGTAGCTAGACTAGGGTGAGTTCAAGGTTCCGGCAAGCGGAGGATCAGCCTCGGTCACTCTAAACACTGCCATAAATATGTACAGCCACAGCAGATTTCGAGATCGATTTACTGGGCACTCGAGAATTCCCCTACGTGTTGTTGCGGGAATTGATTTCACGAGGAGTGCCACATGACATCGACACCTTTAGCTAAACCCGACACACCGGCTGCCAAAGAAGTTCGTGCCCGACAAGAGTTGGGACTGGATGACGGTCCGGATATCGATTATTTCATTGCCCGCCCTACAGCTCAGGATCAACAACGCTTCAAGACCTTGCAACGCAACGCCCCCACGCTTGCACAGTCTCTGACCATCAACCAGTACAAGACAAAACTCATCAATGCTCAAATCGTCGATACCGTTAAAACCTTTATCAGCAGTGAATCGTCGCTGATCCGTCATTTGGGCGGCGATGTACTGCGTCTGGCCTCCGAAGAGCAATTGCGTACAACGCCCTCGGTAATTCTCCAGGAAATCTTGAGCGCACCTCGAACACAGGAACTTGCAGACCAACTGCTGAAGAAACTCAAGTGGTATGGCGCGCACCCCGGCGAACAGACGTCGACATCCGTACGCAATCAACTGATTTGCAAAGCCATATGCCTCTATTTTCAGGAGTCGTCGGCTGACGACTCGCAAGTACTCGCCGGCTTCCGCTGGCAAGATCCGGCACGTTGGGGCAAAAGCTACCAGAGCCTGCGCAGCGAATTCGAACAGCACTTGCTGCACACCCGGCGGCTCACCAATATCAAGGATGCGATATTACTGGCGCGCGTGTACCAGACCCGCCTCTCGAAGGACTTCGCTGTGCGCGACATCCCGCCCGATCTTCCCTACAAAAGTTCGGTGGTGTGGGTGAACTTCATGCACGGCGTGCTGCTGGCAGATGAACTCGGCCTGAATCGATCGCAAACCCTGTCCTTTCAACAGCTCGTCGACCTGCCCCTGTCCCGGAGCGCCGACGCCTCGTCCGAACAACTTGAGCAGATTACCCGACTGAGGATGGGACCGGCACTGGAATGGGCGATCTGCTGTGGCATCGTTCAATCGCGCGCAAACTCGGATTACGACGAGAACGATATGACGCGGGCGACGGCCGCCCTGGAAAGCCACAGCGAGAGCCTGAACAAAGCTGTCATGACCCTCGATTTGCCACCCCCTGAAAGGCTGAAAATGGCCAAGCAGGCAAAAGATGATGTGTTTGGCGAAGCAATGTTCGAATCGGACGGGCGCAAGTTGTTGCGCGATGATCCACCAAGCAGCCTGGGTTCCAAGGATATGCCCTCGTTGAACCTGCCAGGCGATGCATTCCTCGATGTCTATGCCGATGGTCAGCTCGATGACGGCAGAAAATTTTTTGTCACCCAATCCGATGGCAAGACACGAACCAGTCTCTGGATCAAAATCGACGACATGCGAACCGTGCATCATGAGCCGTTTCGCAAAGACCACAGGGGCATCGAAAGGCCTGTGCTGACCCGATACGGGGGCAAGACGCTGCCTGATATCAACCAGCAGTTTGCAACGGACTTTGCACACTACCTCTCGAAAATCAGGACGGCCTATCAGACTCTGATCGCCAGTCTGCTGACCTCGCTGCCACTGGCCGACCGCCAGGCCCTCGTAGAAGGTGACGTCCGCCTGCTGAGCCTGCACCTGGAGCAGGCACGCATCGAAACAAGCGGCGATATCCGGCCACGAAAAGGTTTCGTTCTACAGGTGACCCACAATCATGAAATCACCTACTACGAATTGATACCCAGCGCCGGCATGATTCGTCGCAGAGACCACTTGAGGTTTTCAACCGTCGAAGGCGTCCGCACCACGTACCCCTTGCACGCTTCAATTCCTGGACAAACATACACTGCTGAAATCAGCACCTCGCTGCTTCTTGACTGGTCTGCGCACTTGAACGGCACCAGGCCCGCTGAGAAGGCGTATTGCATAGCGATCCTCGGCGTGGTCGGTGACGTGCCTGCCACCGCCAATACCGAAGGAACGGCACAGGTCATCACCCGTTTGAATGCAGTGGCCCAATACATTGCAACAAACTTTCTGTACGTCGATGAAAGCCAATTACGTGCCCAGGCACGTGGCATGACAACATTCGACACTATCAGGGCCAGGAACGAACAACGGCGCAATACTTTCGTAGAGATTGCCAAAGCGTTTGTACCCTTCTGGGGCAGTATTGACGATCTTCTGTCAGGCCAGATACTCACAGGCGTGATCGGACTCGTCATGGACCTGGCTTCTTTCGTCAGTCCCATCGGGAAATTCATGGCAGGGTCGGTGCGTTTGATCAGGGCCGCGACCACAGCCTCGCGCATGGCCGTCAAAGCAAGTCTGCCTTCCTTTTCGACCTTGACCCGAAAACTGCTGGTCGCGTCGCTGCGCAACCTGAACCCGTTGGACGGGGTTCCGTCATTGCTCAAGGCAATCGGCAGCGGTACGTGGAAAGGGCTGTATACGGCGGGCCGCTTTGGTGTCAGTGGACTGAGAAAACTGGCAGGAAACACCGACAGCTACCGACTGGTTCACAACCTGCCCCAAGCAACCGACCCCGGGCGCTGGAAACCTCTGACATCGAGTGATCGACTGGCAACGATCGACGGTGTCGATGATGTACTCGTGCGCAACACCAGCCCGTCGGACCTGACCCGATTCCACCCGGTCGACCCGGTAACGTCATTGCCCTATGGTCCCCGCCTGCACAATCACAGCGACAACCTCATACTTGGCCGCTCAACCTTCAAAACGTTAGCCCCCACCGATACGCACACCCTGGTAGAACTTCCGGAGCATGCCCGTATCCGTGAAGTACTCGAAGTCGATGGTCGTACCACTCTGTTCGTGGATGACATCCCCTATCGACTGGACAACGACCAACTGCGTCGTGCCGACTTGATCGATGACCAGGCGATGTTCAAATCCTTGCCTTGCCGGGTACGCCGCCATCCGGGTGCCGATGTCTGCAAGACCACATTCGTCACCGTCGATCCGGCCCCGACGCCGGCCATTGGCAGTTTCGACGAGACTAAAGGCTGGGCGCCGTGGTTCGGAGACAGTATCTATACGCCGGCCACCGCGGATCGGGCGATGTTGCTTAAAACCCTGAAGTCTAAAAGATCGCTCCCGGCTACGGTGGAGTTCCAGAAAGGGATCTATGGCAGGATCAAGGTAGAAATCCCCTACGGCAAACAGGGTCAGTTCGACACCTTCGAAGCCGGTGCCATCATCATCCCGGCGATAGACGAATCCAAGCGCTACGTGTTTACCCGCCTGGATGCCGGACACTTTTATGTCGCCGAACTGGCACAAGGTCAAAACCTGACGGACAAACTGAATCTCAGGAAAGCTTCGAGATTGCCGGAAGATCTCAATCAAGAACTGCTCACGGTCTACACCGGTTCATTGAATGCCAACAATGTGGCAAGGATTCACGGCACGCCGGCAGTGGAGCGAGCGTTGCAAACCATGGAAGAGATTGCCATTCCGATTGGCGGCCACGTGAATCCGCCGGACACGCTCAAGCTGCTCAAAGTCGATACCAGTCCAGGCGAAGCGGTGCTGTTCGATCACTCGACCCGAATGATTGTCACGCAATTGCCCAAAGGGGCAACCAGTTGGTCGCGAAGCAAGGTCGCATCAGAAGATTTCCGGAAAAGAACCGTGGAAATCTTCGATACATTGTTCCTTGAGCCGAGCACCGTGCTGAACAATGCCGACAGCGCATTGAATATCAAGAAAACGATGATGAAGCTGCACAAGCTTATCCCTTACAACCAGCGTTCATTCAATCCCAGAAACATCGCCTACGCGGAAGTCGTCACTGCCACCGGGAAGCGCGAGGTCTATGTCAGTGTTTCGGGGGCGCAGGGGGCGACCGGGCATCTGCCTTTGTTCAAACAGAATCTTGGCGCAGATCAGATCAGGGTCGGTGAAACGACTTACTTCAATGTCGATATGAATCAGGAATTTCCCAACACATCACTGCTCGTGTCGAATGAAGGAAAACTGCTCGCTGTGCCGGCAACCATAAAGGAAATTGATAACTATCACCCGGCACTGACGCGCAGGCCCACATCACTGGACAGTGAAAGCAAGTTGATCAGCGCCATTCGCGAAAAATACCCCGATGCCGGATCGATCGAAACCGTGAACGTCGCTACCACCATGCCACCTTGCGAATCGTGTTCGGTGGTGGTCAAGGAGTTCGGTTTCGACGGCGGTGAAAATGCTTTGAACGTCCTGTGGAACTGATCTAGTGCTGCTGCAAATGCCCATACAACTTGGCATACAAGCCGCCGTCGGCAATCAACTGCTGGTGATCGCCATCCTCGGCAATCTGCCCACCGTCGAACACCAGCACACGGTCTGCCTGTTTTACCGCCGATAGCCGGTGGGCAATGATCAGCGTGGTGCGGTTGCTGAGGAACCGCGCCAATGCCTGGTGCAGGTTGTATTCGGTGGCGGCGTCCAGCGCTGAGGTGGCTTCGTCCAGAATGACCACTTTCGGTTCAGCCAGGACCATCCGCGCGATGGCCAGGCGCTGGCGCTGACCGCCGGACAAACGCACGCCGGACCGCCCGACAATGCTGTCCAGGCCGTTGGGCAGTTCATGGATGGTGGCGTGCAATTGGGCGATTTCCAAGGCCTGCCAGCAGGCCTCGTCGCTGCGTTCGCGGCCCATGGTCAGGTTGGCGCGCACCGTGTCATTGAACAACGCCGGATGCTGCAGAACCACCGCGACGTTTTCCCGCACCGTTTCCAGGCCGATTTCCTGCTGGGTCGAGCCGCCGAAGCGAATGGTTCCCGCCAGCGGCGTGTACAGGCCCAGCAACAACTGCACCAGCGTACTCTTGCCGCCACCGCTGGCACCGACGATGGCCACTTTTTCACCGGGGGCGATAGACAGGTTCATCTGGTTCAACACCAGCTCGTCGCCATAACCGAAACTCAAGCCCTGGACCTCGATACCGACAGTTTCGCGTCCGGTGAACGGGTCGACGCCCTTGGGGTATTGCGGCTCATCGGCGCGCGACAGCAGCTCGTTGATGCGCGACAGCGCACCGCCCGCCGCGTAGAAGGCGTATTGCAGGTTCAGCAGTTGTTCGACCGGACCGATCATGAACCACAGGTAGCTGAACACCGCGAGCATCTGGCCGATCGACAGGTCGGAAAACAGCACCGTGAGCATGGCGGCGGCGCGAAAGATATCGATGCCGAACTGGAACAACAGACCGCTGGCCCGGTTCGAGGCGTCGGTTTTCCATTGGGAATTGACCGCGTAATCGCGAACTTCCCTGGCCCGCAGCCCCAATCGACCGAGGAAAAAGCCCTGACGGTTGCCGGCGCGCACTTCCTGGATGGCATCCAGGGTTTCGGTCAGCGCCTGGGTGAATCGCGAGGTGCTGTCGTTCTCGAGTTTCTTCAGGTGCTTGACCCGTTTGCCCAACTGCACCGTGGCATAGATCACCAACGGGTTGAACAGCAAAATCAACAGCGCCAGTTTCCAATGCATCCACATCAGAATCCCGGCGGTGCCGACCAGGGTCAGCATGGCCACCAGGAAGCGGCTGAGGGTTTCGCCGACAAATTTGTCCACCGTGTCCAGGTCGGTGACCAGATGAGTGGTGACGGTGCCACTGCCCAGGCTTTCGTATTCACCCAGTGAAATACGCTTGAGGCGTTCGATCAGGCGGATGCGAATGCGGTAGACGATGTCTTTGGCCAAGGCAGCGAACAACCGCGCCTGAAGCACGTTGAACAGCAACGCCGCGCAACGCAGGGCCAGGGTCACCACCAGCATCAGGCCAATGTAACCGGCGGCTTTTTGCCAAACCTCAGGCAGCGCGAGGTTCATGATTTTCAGCGCGGCGTCACCGTGCCCCAACAGCACTTCATCGACCAGCAACGGCAGCAGCAACGGGATCGGCACACTGCACAGCGTCGCCAGTACGGCAACGCCGTTGGCGATCCAGAGCGATTTCTTGTGATGAAGCGCCAGACGACGGATTTCCGCCCAGCTCAAGCGGTCGACACGTTTAGCGGTTACGGCTTCGTCGGGCAGGTCATGCACAGGCAGCGCGCTCCAGCCAGCGGCCGAGCAGCGGGGACAAAACGCTCAAAGGCTGATAGCCATTGGTCAGCAACGCCAATTGCCCGTTTCGCTCAGCCAGCAACGTGGGGAAACCGGCGATGCCCAGGTCCTGGACCCAGGTGAAGTCGGCAGCCGTCGCGGCATGCGTATCGGCACGATCAAACGCTGCTGCGAATTCGATGCGCGGCAGACCGGCCTGTTCTGCCAGCTCCACCAGGACACTGGCGCGCGTGACATCGCGACCTTCAGCATAAAAGGCATGTTGAATCAGGCCGAGCAGTTTCCAGGCACAATCCGGCGCCAGGTTGCGAGCCGTCACCAGCGCACGGCAGGCAGGTTCGGTGTCGTAGACAAAACCGTCAGGCAACGCGCCCTCACGCTTGAACGGCTGGCCGGTAGCCTCGGTGACCGCCTGCCAGTGCTCAAGGATATAGCGCCGGGTGGTCGGTTCCAGCGCGGCGCCACTGCCGGTGCGCAAACCGCCCACTACCAGATGCACCTCCACTCCGGCGGCCGCCGCCTGCTCTACCAATGCGTTTGCAACCGGAGCAAAGCCCCAGCACCAGGAGCACATCGGGTCCATCACATAGAGCAGGCGCGCAGACATGGTTCAGGCCTCGGAAGATGATGCTTGCTTGTAGTTGTAGCCGATCGGGTGAGGCATGTTGCGGGCCTTGGCCAGTTCGATCTGCTTTTGCCGATCGATGGCGCTGCGCCGGGTTTTCTCGCTCAGTTTGTCCCAGCAATGCGGGCAGCTGATACCGGCTACGTAGTGCTCGGAGGCGCGATCCTCGATGCTGACCGGCGTGCGACAGGCATGACATTGATCGTAATCACCTTCGCTCAGGTCATGGCGAACGGTCACGCGGTTATCGAACACAAAGCAGTCACCCTGCCACTTGGTTTCTTCCTGTGGCACCTCTTCGAGGTACTTCAGGATGCCACCCTTGAGGTGATAGACCTCATCGAAGCCTTCGCTGAGCATGTAGCTCGAAGCCTTTTCGCAGCGAATGCCGCCGGTACAGAACATGGCGACCTTCTTGTGCACGGCCGGGTCGAAGTTGGCTTTGATGTAGTCGGGGAATTCGCGAAAACTGGTGGTTTTCGGATCGATGGCGCCTTCGAAGGTGCCGATCGAGACTTCGTAATCGTTGCGCGTGTCGATGAGCAGCACTTCAGGATCGCTGATCAGTGCGTTCCAGTCCTGCGGATCAACGTAGGTGCCGACTTTTTTGTTCGGGTCCACGCCTTCGACGCCGAGGGTGACGATTTCTTTCTTGAGTTTGACTTTGGTGCGGTAGAACGGCTGTTCGTCGCAGTACGACTCTTTGTGGTCGATGTCGTCCATGCGCGGGTCGTTCTTGAGCCAGGCCATCAGCCCGTCGATGCCTTCGCGGCTACCGGACACGGTACCGTTGATGCCTTCTTCGGCGATCAGCAGAGTGCCTTTGATGCCGTTGTCGACCAT
>NZ_RCOB01000072.1:0-16123 GCF_004307665.1 Pseudomonas sp. Sample_16 | reverse complement strand
GGGTGACTTCTTGAGTTTGACCCACTAGAATGCATGCCCTTGATTCTGGGGTCGGAAACGGCCGGCTAACGTCTGTGCAACGAGGAATATCCATGCAAGTTTCTGTTGAAAATACTTCTGCTCTTGAGCGCCGCATGAGCATCACCGTGCCGGCTGAGCGCATCGAGACTCAGGTCAACAAGCGTCTGCAGCAGACTGCCCAAAAGGCCAAGATTGCTGGCTTCCGTCCAGGCAAAGTGCCAATGAGCGAAATCAAGCGTCGTTTTGGCGCCGAAGCTCGCCAGGAAGCTGTAGGCGACGTCATCCAGTCTTCCTTCTACGAGGCTGTTGTCGAGCAAAAGCTGAACCCGGCGGGTTCGCCTTCGATCGAGCCGAAATCCCTGGAAGCGGGCAAGGACCTGGAATACGTCGCAGTTTTCGAAGTGTTCCCTGAGTTCACCGTTGCCGGTTTCGAAGGTATCACCGTAGAGCGCCTGAGCGCTGACGTGGCTGATGCCGATCTGGACAAGATGCTGGACATCCTGCGCAAGCAGAACACCCGTTTCGAAGTGGCCGATCGTGCTGCCCAGAACGAAGACCAGCTGAACATCGATTTCGTTGGCAAGGTCGACGGTGAAGTGTTCGCTGGCGGTTCCGCCAAAGGTACTCAGCTGGTGCTGGGTTCCGGCCGCATGATCCCTGGCTTCGAAGACGGCCTGGTTGGCGCTAAAGCTGGCGAAGAGCGTGTTCTGAACCTGACCTTCCCTGAGGATTACCAGAACCTCGACCTAGCTGGCAAAGCCGCTGAGTTCACCGTGACCGTGAACACTGTTTCCGAGCCAAAACTGCCAGAGCTGACCGAAGAGTTCTTCGCTCAATTCGGCATCAAGGAAACCGGTCTGGAAGGCTTCCGCGCCGAAGTTCGCAAGAACATGGAGCGTGAGCTGCGTCAGGCGATCAAATCCAAGGTCAAGAATCAGGTAATGGATGGTCTGCTGGCCACCAACCCGATCGAAGTGCCGAAGGCTCTGCTGTCCAACGAAGTTGACCGTCTGCGCGTGCAGGCTGTTCAGCAGTTCGGCGGCAACATCAAGCCTGACCAACTGCCTGCCGAGCTGTTCGAAGAACAAGCCAAGCGCCGTGTGGTGCTGGGTCTGATCGTGGCTGAAGTGGTCAAGCAATTCGACCTCAAGCCTGACGAAGCTCGCGTTCGCGAGATGATTCAGGAGATGGCTTCTGCTTACCAGGAGCCTGAGCAAGTTGTGTCCTGGTACTACAAGAACGACCAGCAACTGAACGAAGTTCGTTCGGTTGTGCTGGAAGAGCAAGTTGTGGATACTGTTCTGCAGAAAGCTAGCGTGACCGACAAATCGGTCTCTTACGAAGAAGCTGTCAAGCCGGTAGAAGCTCCACAAGCCGACTGATTGTTTTTGCGCTAAGAAGCACACACCATAAGCCAGCTCTCGAGCTGGCTTATGCGTATTCAAGACATAACTATTTGGGAGTGACTGCAGAGCATGTTCCGTAATTCGTATATTCAGCAGAACTCTGATATCCAGGCCGCAGGCGGTCTGGTCCCGATGGTTGTCGAGCAGTCCGCTCGTGGCGAGCGCGCCTACGACATCTACTCGCGCCTCCTCAAGGAGCGAGTGATCTTTCTGGTTGGCCCGGTAGAGGACTACATGGCCAACCTGATCTGTGCGCAACTGCTGTTCCTTGAAGCGGAAAACCCGGACAAGGACATCCATCTCTATATCAACTCCCCGGGCGGTTCGGTGACAGCGGGCATGTCGATCTACGACACCATGCAGTTCATCAAACCCAACGTATCGACCACCTGTATCGGTCAAGCGTGCAGTATGGGCGCGTTCCTGCTGACGGCCGGTGCACCAGGCAAGCGTTACTGCCTGCCGAACTCGCGTGTGATGATTCACCAGCCACTGGGCGGTTTCCAGGGCCAGGCTTCGGATATCGAAATCCATGCCAAGGAAATCCTCTTCATCCGCGAGCGTCTGAACACGCTGATGGCCAAGCATAGCGGTCGCACTCTGGAAGAAATCGAGCGCGATACCAACCGCGACAACTTCATGAGTGCAGAAGCTGCGAAGGAATACGGTTTGATCGATGAAGTGATCAACCAGCGCCCAGCTTAAAAATAAGCAGCTCAAAATAGGCTTGGTCGGCGCGTCTGATCAGCGGCGGGCTTGAAAAAGCCCGCAATAGCCTTCATCTTGTGTTGCAAGCCTATCGGATTTGGATCGAACGAATGACTGACACCCGCAACGGCGAGGACAACGGCAAGCTGCTCTATTGCTCCTTCTGTGGCAAAAGCCAGCATGAAGTGCGCAAATTGATTGCCGGCCCCTCGGTCTTTATCTGCGACGAGTGCGTCGACCTGTGCAATGACATCATCCGCGAGGAGGTGCAGGAAGCACAGGCCGAAAGCAGCGCGCATAAATTGCCTTCGCCTAAAGAAATCAGCGGCATCCTTGATCAGTATGTGATTGGTCAGGAGCGTGCGAAAAAGGTTCTGGCCGTAGCGGTGTACAACCACTACAAGCGCCTGAATCAGCGTGACAAAAAGAATGACGACGTCGAACTTGGCAAAAGCAACATTTTGCTGATCGGCCCGACAGGCTCGGGTAAAACCCTGCTTGCCGAAACACTGGCCCGCTTGCTGAACGTTCCGTTCACCATCGCCGACGCAACCACCCTCACCGAGGCGGGTTACGTGGGTGAAGATGTCGAGAACATCATTCAGAAGCTGTTGCAGAAGTGCGATTACGACGTGGAAAAGGCCCAGATGGGCATTGTCTACATCGACGAAATCGACAAGATCTCGCGCAAGTCTGACAACCCGTCGATCACCCGGGACGTTTCCGGTGAAGGCGTGCAGCAGGCCCTGCTCAAGTTGATCGAAGGCACGGTCGCTTCCGTTCCGCCGCAAGGTGGTCGCAAGCATCCGCAGCAGGAATTCCTGCAGGTTGACACTCGTAACATCCTGTTCATCTGCGGTGGTGCGTTCTCCGGTCTGGAAAAGGTTATTCAAAACCGTTCCACCAAGGGCGGCATCGGTTTCAACGCCGAAGTGCGCAGCAAGGAAGAAGGCAAGAAGGTTGGTGAATCCCTGCGTGAAGTCGAGCCTGACGATCTGGTCAAGTTCGGCCTGATCCCGGAGTTCGTCGGTCGTCTGCCGGTTCTCGCTACGCTGGATGAGCTGGATGAGGCTGCGTTGATGCAGATCCTCACCGAGCCGAAGAACGCTCTGACCAAGCAATACGCCAAGCTGTTCGAGATGGAAGGTGTAGACCTGGAGTTCCGTACCGACGCGCTGAAGTCTGTTGCCAAGCGCGCACTGGAACGCAAGACCGGCGCTCGTGGTTTGCGCTCGATTCTCGAAGGTGTGTTGCTCGACACTATGTATGAAATCCCCTCGCAGTCCGAGGTGAGTAAAGTAGTGATCGATGAAAGCGTTATAGAAGGCAAGTCCAAGCCACTGTATATCTATGAAAACAGTGAGCCTGCTGCCAAGGCCGCGCCAGACGCCTAAGCGTCACGCAGCCGGTACAAAGAAGGGGCCTTCGGGCCCCTTTGCTTTTTGCATGTTATTACACGGTCTTTGTGCTTGTTTTTTTTCAAGGCTGCCCCCATCTTGGTTTCAAGCTTACTTCCATCTGTTTCCGGCCTTATGGCCGCCGTAGAGGCGAAATCATGAAGACAACCATCGAATTGCCTCTCCTGCCATTGCGTGATGTCGTTGTGTATCCGCACATGGTTATCCCGCTGTTCGTGGGGCGCGAGAAATCCATCGAAGCCCTCGAGGCCGCGATGACGGGCGACAAGCAGATCCTTCTGCTGGCTCAGAGAAACCCTGCTGACGACGATCCCGGTGAAGACGCGCTTTATCGCGTGGGTACGATTGCTACCGTCCTGCAGCTGCTCAAGCTGCCTGACGGCACTGTCAAGGTTCTGGTCGAAGGCGAGCAGCGGGGCGCTGTGGAGCGCTTCAGCGAAGTGGACGGCCATTGCCGTGCCGAGGTCTCGCTGATCGACGAAGTTGACGCGCCAGAGCGCGAGTCGGAAGTGTTTGTCCGCAGCTTGCTGTCGCAGTTCGAACAATATGTGCAGTTGGGCAAGAAAGTCCCGGCTGAAGTCCTGTCGTCGCTCAACAGCATCGACGAGCCCGGGCGCCTGGTCGACACCATGGCCGCGCACATGGCGCTGAAAATCGAGCAGAAGCAGGAAATTCTCGAAATCATTGATCTGTCGGCCCGGGTCGAGCACGTTCTGGCGTTGCTGGATGCCGAGATCGACCTGCTGCAAGTCGAAAAACGCATTCGTGGTCGCGTCAAAAAGCAAATGGAGCGCAGTCAGCGCGAGTACTACCTGAACGAGCAGATGAAGGCCATTCAGAAAGAACTCGGCGACAGCGACGAAGGCCACAACGAAGTCGAAGAGCTGAAAAAGCGCATCGATGCCGCCGGCTTGCCAAAGGACGCACTGGCCAAGGCCACGGCCGAACTGAACAAACTCAAGCAGATGTCGCCAATGTCCGCGGAAGCGACCGTGGTTCGTTCGTACATCGACTGGCTGGTTCAGGTGCCGTGGAAGGCGCAGAGCAAGGTTCGACTGGACCTGGCGCGTGCAGAAGACATTCTGGATGCCGACCATTACGGTCTGGAAGAGGTCAAAGAACGCATCCTCGAATACCTCGCCGTACAAAAGCGGGTGAAGAAGATTCGGGGTCCGGTGTTGTGCCTGGTCGGCCCTCCAGGCGTGGGTAAAACCTCGCTGGCGGAGTCGATCGCACACGCCACCAACCGCAAATTCGTGCGCATGGCCCTCGGCGGTGTACGCGATGAAGCGGAAATTCGTGGTCATCGCCGGACTTACATCGGTTCGATGCCAGGAAGATTGATTCAAAAGATGACGAAAGTCGGCGTTCGCAACCCGTTGTTCTTGCTCGACGAGATCGACAAGATGGGCAGCGACATGCGTGGCGACCCGGCATCGGCGTTGCTGGAAGTGCTCGATCCGGAGCAGAACCACAACTTCAACGATCACTATCTGGAAGTCGACTACGACCTGTCCGATGTGATGTTCCTGTGCACCTCGAACTCGATGAACATTCCGCCGGCACTGCTGGACCGGATGGAGGTGATCCGTCTGCCGGGCTACACCGAAGACGAGAAAATCAACATCGCCGTCAAGTATCTTTCGCCGAAGCAGATCACTGCCAACGGTTTGAAGAAAGGCGAGCTGGAATTTGACGCCGAAGCGATCCGCGACATCATTCGTTACTACACTCGCGAAGCCGGTGTGCGTGGGCTGGAACGTCAGATTGCCAAAGTCTGCCGCAAGGCGGTCAAAGAGCATGCGCTGGAAAAACGCTTCTCGGTGAAGGTTACTGCCGACGATCTGGAGCACTTCCTCGGCGTACGGAAATTCCGTTACGGCCTGGCAGAGCAACAGGATCAGATCGGTCAAGTGACCGGGTTGGCGTGGACCCAGGTGGGTGGCGAGTTGTTGACCATCGAAGCTGCTGTCGTGCCGGGCAAAGGGCAGTTGATCAAAACCGGATCGTTGGGTGACGTAATGGTCGAATCGATCACTGCGGCCCTGACGGTCGTGCGTAGCCGTGCCAAGAGCCTGGGCATTCCCCTGGACTTCCACGAGAAGCGCGACACTCACATCCACATGCCGGAAGGGGCTACGCCTAAAGACGGTCCTAGTGCCGGTGTAGGCATGTGCACGGCGCTGGTATCGGCATTGACCGGCATTCCTGTGCGCGCGGACGTGGCCATGACCGGTGAGATCACCTTGCGCGGGCAAGTGTTGGCGATCGGTGGTTTGAAGGAAAAACTGCTCGCCGCTCACCGCGGCGGAATCAAGACAGTGATCATTCCGGAAGAGAATGTTCGCGATCTGAAGGAAATTCCTGACAATATCAAGCAGGATCTACAGATTAAACCGGTTAAATGGATTGACGAGGTCCTGCAAATTGCGCTGCAATACGCGCCGGAGCCCTTGCCGGATGTGGCTCCGGAGATTGTCGCGAAGGATGAAAAACGCGAGTCCGATTCCAAGGAAAGAATTAGCACGCATTAGTACGTATTTGCCTGGGGGGCTTCCTTGACAGCTTTTTAGAGCCCTTGTTATAAAGCGGCTCTTAAGTGTCTGTAGGCCATTCAGCACTCGTTTTTGCTTTCACCAAAAAAACTTAGAATCATACTCAAATAGATATAAGGGGACTTAGAGTGAACAAGTCGGAACTGATTGATGCTATCGCTGCATCCGCTGATATCCCGAAAGCTGCTGCTGGCCGTGCGCTGGACGCTGTAATCGAATCCGTCACTGGCGCTCTCAAGGCTGGCGACTCTGTTGTTCTGGTTGGTTTCGGTACCTTCTCCGTAACTGATCGTCCAGCTCGCATTGGTCGTAACCCACAGACCGGTAAGACACTGGAAATCGCAGCAGCCAAAAAACCAGGCTTCAAAGCCGGTAAAGCACTGAAAGAAGCTGTCAACTAAGTTTGATTCAGGTTTTTGCCTATCCGGGTCGGGGTCAAGCCTGACCTGGCAGCGGAGCGGTAGTCCAGTCGGCAGGTCGCCGGTCCGAGACACCGAGGCTCGCCAGTTCGAGTCATCGGTCCGCTCCGCCAGTTACGAGAAGGCGCATCCTCGGATGCGCCTTTCTTCTATCCGGATTCTACCCACGCTCCACGGTTGCCTAATTTTGAAGTTCAACCGTTTATGGGGGACGCATGCTGCAGAATATCAGGGACAATTCACAAGGCTGGATTGCCAAGACCATTATCGGGGTCATCGTTGCACTGATGGCTTTGACCGGTTTCGACGCCATTTTTCAGGCCACGACCAACAAGAATGAAGCGGCGAAGGTCAACGGCGAAGAAATCAGCCAGAACGAGCTGAGTCAGGCGGTCGATATGCAACGCCGTCAGCTCATGCAACAGCTGGGCAAGGATTTCGACGCTTCCTTGCTCGACGAAAAAATGCTGCGCGAATCGGCTCTCAAAGGCTTGATCGATCGCAAACTGCTGCTGCAAGGCGCAGAAAGCTCCAAGTTCGCTTTCTCCGAAGCGGCCCTGGATCAGGTCATCCTGCAAACCCCTGAATTCCAGGTGGATGGCAAGTTCAGTCCAGAGCGCTTCGATCAGGTCATTCGCCAACTGGGCTACAGCCGTATGCAATTCCGCCAGATGCTGACTCAGGAAATGCTGATCGGTCAGTTGCGCGCCGGTGTGGCGGGCAGTGGTTTCGTCACGGATGCACAGGTAATGGCCTTCGCCCGTCTGGAAAAACAGACCCGCGATTTCGCTTCCCTGAACATCAAGGCCGACCCGGCAGCGGTGAAGCTGACTGACGACGAAGTCAAAGCGTATTACGACGAACACGCCAAGGAATTCATGACGCCGGATCAGGTGATCATCGATTACCTGGAGTTGAAGAAGGCTTCTTTCTTTGATCAGGTCAGCGTCAAGGACGAAGACCTGCAAGTGGCGTATCAGAAAGAAATCGCGAACCTGTCCGAGCAACGCCGGGCTGCGCACATTCTGATCGAAGTGAACGACAAGACTACCGAAGCTCAGGCCAAAACCAGGATTGACGAGATCCAGGCACGCCTGAACAAGGGTGAGAAGTTCGAAGCGCTGGCCAAGGAGTTCTCGCAGGATCCTGGTTCGGCAAATAACGGCGGTGATCTGGGTTATGCCGGTCCTGGCGTTTACGATCCTGTATTCGAAAAAGCGTTGTACTCGTTGAACAAGGACCAGGTTTCCGAGCCGGTTCGTACCGACTTCGGCTTTCACCTGATCAAGCTGCTGGGTGTGGAAGCGCCTGAAGTGCCGACGCTCGCCAGCCTGAAAGACAAGCTGACCCGTGAGCTGAAGGCCGCGCAGGTTGAGCAGCGTTTCGTCGAGGCGACCAAGCAACTGGAAGACGCTTCGTTCGAGGCTTCCGATCTGGCCCAGCCAGCGCAGGACTTGAAGTTGACCGTTCACACCTCCGCGCCGTTCGGCCGTGAAGGTGGTGAAGGCATTGCGGCCAACCGTGCCGTAGTCACAGCTGCGTTCAGCCCCGAAGTGTTGGATGAGGGTGCGAACAGCACCGCCATCGAGCTCGATCCGGAAACCGTAATCGTGCTGCGTGCCAAGGAACACCTCAAGCCTGCGCAACTGCCGCTGGAAAAAGTGTCAGCTGCCATTCGAGTGCAATTGACCAAAGAACACGCCAGTGCTGCTGCCAAGACCAAGGCTGAGGAGTTGATTGTCAGTCTGCGCGATGGCAAGACTGCGCTGGACAAGGCGATCGATGGTCAGACCTGGAAAGTGACTGAAGCGGCGACCCGCGCTCAGGAAGGGGTAGACCCTACTGTGTTGCAAGCGCTGTTCCGCATGCCCAAGCCTGCCAGCAAGGACAAGCCGACGTTCAGCAGCGTGACCCTGCCTGATGGCAGCCTGGTGATCGTACGCCTCAATGGCGTGAATGAAGCAGCAGCACCTACCGAAGAAGAGAAGGCTCAATACCGTCGCTTCCTCGCGTCGCGTGTAGGCCAGCAAGACTTCGCGGCTTATCGCAAGCAGCTGGAAAGCCAGGCCGAGATCAAGCGTTTTTGATCCAGGTTTGAGTTGAGTCTCACAAAAACCCCGGCCCCAAAAGGTCGGGGTTTTTTGTTACATCTGCAACGACGAACGCGCGGGACGTTTGCCAAATATCGGAGTCAACACACCTGTAACTGTTTTAAGACACAATCGTTGCGCCGCTAAGCATCGATCTGTTGCACAATACGCCCCGAACCGTTTTTCTCAGGATGTTCAATGTTTAAATCATTTCCCATGCGGGTTGTCGGGCTGGCGTTGCTGCTGGCCACTGCTGCCGGTTGTTCGTCGAAGAAGACCGCCATCTATGAGCATGAGAATTTCGACGACTCCGGAACATTTTCCCGCAACTATCCGGTGACCGATTCTGCGTCTTGTGAAGCCGCTCGTCGGGCTTTGCTCAGCCAGGGTTACATCATCACCAGCAGCGATCCGAAATTGGTCAGCGGGCACAAGAGCTTCCAGCAGACCGGCGAGACCCACATGGAAATCAGTTTCAGTGTGGTCTGTGCCGAAGATGGTAGCGCCGGGCATCACGCCACGGTGTTCGCCAACGCCTTGCAAGACCAGTACGCACTGAAGAAAACCAACAACTCCGCCAGTCTTGGTGTCGGCGTGCTGGGGTCGGTGTCGATGCCGATCGGTTCGTCGGACGACTCGATGGTCAAGGTCGCGAGCGAAACCGTGACTTCCGCCAAGTTCTACGAGCGTTTCTTTGCCTTGGTCGAGCTGTTCCTGCCCAAGGAAGTAAAGGAAGCGGCGCACATTACCGAGAAACCGAAAACCGATCTGGGCGTTCCTGAGCCCAAGGCTGTACCGGCATCATTGGCCCCGGAAGCCGCCGCAGCGCCTGCACCCGCGGCCGAGGCACCCAAGGCCGCTGAAGTGGCGCCAGCCGCTTCTGAACCGGTAGCACCGCCGCCTGAGGCCGCACCGATCACCACCGCCCCGGCTTCGGAACCCGCCCCTGAGGCGCAAACCATCACGCCGCCTGCCAACCCCAGCGATTTGCCTGCGCCAAGTGAGCCGATTCAGGCGATGCCGGTTACTGGCCAGTAACATTTGCAAACATTGATACAGATCAAGCCAGGCCGCCGTTCGGCGGCCTGAATTAAAAAAGCCGCTGATAAATTCCTGATGCCCTGCTACGTTTTATTCAGAGGCGACGCAGAGTTGTGCCCGCGTCATTTTTCTTTCACACGGGCACCTTACCCTCGGAGTCGCTGATCACTGGGTCAGACGCAATTTCAACAAGCTGTGGGGGATTCGAAAATGGACGATTATCAAGAAGAGCTGCTCGAGTATCAGGCGTTTGAACTGGACCCACTGGAACCTGCCGAAGACGCTACCGAGCTTTAAGCCGTCAAGGCTTGCTGCTTTAAGCAGATTGTCTGTGGCTGCGGCGAAACTCGCCGGGAGTCTGGCTGGTCCAGCGTTTGAACGCGCGTTGAAACGCTTCGGCTGAGGCAAAGCCCAGCAGGTAGGCGATTTCGCCGAACGCCAATTCGGTATCGCGAATGTAAGTCATGGCCAGGTCGCGACGGGTATC
Source organism: Pseudomonas sp. Sample_16 (assembly GCF_004307665.1). Classification (NCBI taxonomy): domain Bacteria; kingdom Pseudomonadati; phylum Pseudomonadota; class Gammaproteobacteria; order Pseudomonadales; family Pseudomonadaceae; genus Pseudomonas; species Pseudomonas sp. Sample_16. The sequence goes on along the minus strand of NZ_RCOB01000072.1, from coordinate 5,978 downwards.
GTTGAGGATTGCACGAAATTGCGTGCCTTCTTCGGCGAGTTTGCGGCGCAAGGTCCAGGTGGGCAGCTTCAGGCGTGCCGCCACTTCTTCCAGGTCGGGTTCCCGGCCACCATTGAGCAATGGCCCCAGTAACTGAGTGATGCGTTCACGCAGGCTGCGGGTGCGTGTCAGCTGCTCCAGTTCCCGTTCACACAAGCTCAGCAAGAGGCGCCAAGTGCTCGGGCAGTGCTCTGGATTGCGTTGGGCGAGGCTGGCCAGGCTCAGGCGCAATTGATTGTGTTCGGCACCAAATTGAATTGTGCAGTCGCCCAGCGCGTCGTAGGCGGCGCTGTAGTCGGGTGCTTCGAATTCGATGTCGATGCGTTCGGCGCTCAGTGGGGCAGGGCTCACACTGGACAACTGCTGCAACCAGCCCGCGAGGATAGAATCCACTACGAAACGGTTGTAGCTGTTGTAAGGGCTGATGGAGTAAAAGCGCAGCCAGGCTCCCTGCGGGTCTTCGTGAAAGCTTGAATGGCCGCGATAGTTGGACCCATACAAGGCTTCGAAGCGAATCAGGCAGCGCGCCGCCTCGCGTACCGTGGGTGCCTGGGCTGCCGTGATGCCCGCCAGGCCCGCTTGGCTGAGGCGGCTGAGTTGGCCCATGCGCAAGCCGAGCGCCGGGTTGCCGGTCAACTGAATCGCACCATGTCCCAGACGCATGTAGCGCGGAATCGAAAGGCGCGCACCCGCTTCGCTGAGGCGGGCCGTGTCCAGGCCGTATTGCTCGAGCAGGGGCTGGGGGTCCGCATCGAAGCTGCGCACGGCGTCCGCCAGGCTATGAACGAAGCCCACCGATAAATCGCCGAGACGCATCGGCAATGGTTTCATGGCTTACAACCACAGGTTCAACAAACGCGCGCCGCGGGCATTGTCATCGGCAAAGTGTTGGCCGTTGCGGCTGAGAAAACTTTGCCCGGCGCTGGGCTGATCCCAGAACTGGCCGCGCAAGAACACGCTCATGCCGGCGATAGCCTGGCTGGAGGGCGCTTGAGTGGTCAGGGTCAAATGGTGCCACGCTTGGCCTTCGCTGAGCTCCCCGGGCTTGAGGCTGACAGAGCCGGGTGTCGATGAACCTTTGTAGCCGCGCCATGGTTGATCCCAGGTGCCCCGGCCGCCAACGAACGCCGGGACCGCGACGAGTTGTGCCCGTTCAGCGTCGAGCTTGCGGTAGTTGTCCGGGTACCAGCTGTCGCTGCCGATCAGCACGCCCAGACGCCCGGCCGGGGTGTCGACGACATTGAGCGCATGTTCGCCATTGGCCTTGATCGCATCCCGCTGTTCAAACACCGGATGCATCTGTCGCTGCGGCTGACCGATGGGCAAACCCTCGCGGCTGAATACCACACTGCTGTTATACAGCGCGCCGCGACCGATTTTCAGTGTGCCGTCGATGACGCTGGGCTCGGGCAACACGATGGAGCCAGCCACCAGTGTCACGTCGAATTCTTTCGCCAGCCCGCCGAACAGCGCCTGATAGTCCTTGGCCATCCCTTTGGCTTTCATCCGCAAGTGAGCATCGTCCAGACGGCTGCTACCCTCGGCGCCGATCAGTGCCCGGACGAACTTCAACGGATTGCTCACGGCCAGCCAGTTCATGGCCTCCTTGAGTGTGGTGGCCTGGTACAACTCATCCTTTTCGCCGCTGACCATCAGCCACGTGCCGATATGCTCCGGCAGCACGACAATGGTTTTCGCATTCAACAAACCTTGATCCCGAGCCTTTTGCAGGTAAGCGGCGAGCTTGCGGTGCAAGCGTTCCGGGCTTTGATAGTCGGTTGGAAACAGCTCGGGCTGGATACCCAGCAAGTTGCCCCGATCAGCGGGCTGGCCCTGATCGACAGCGAGATCGATGCGCAGGTCCGAGAGGTAATGGCCCATCGGGCGATCGGCGGCCCACATGGCGTAGGTTGTGAGGGCGGCGACCAGCGCCATGGATAAAGTCAGGTACAGAAGTTTGCGCATGGGGGAACAGTCAACGGCCGTATAAGGGCATGGTTTTTCAGTATGGATAGTATCGAAGGCTACGGCAAATCAATGGGTTGGTAAAAAAATCCAGACAATCAGGGATATTTCCCTGCCAGTTGCCCCAAGTTGTGCACTCGGTCATCGCACAGGTTTCAATGCCAAAGACAAAACGGCAACGCCGCCCCTTAGGGCGGCGTTGTGATGTATCGGTGCGCAATGAAATCGCTTGAGTATCGCTTATTCATCAATTCCCACGGTAGGTGGAGAAGCCATAGGGGCTGAGCAGCAATGGGATGTGGTAGTGCGGGACGGTGCCGTCCACCTCGAAAATGACGGGTACTTCCGGAAAGAAACTGGACGTCTTATGTGCCTTGAACCACTCACCGGTCTTGAAGGTGACACGGTAAGTTCCTTTCTCCAGACCCCGACCTTGCGGATACAGCCCGGTGATGCGGCCTTGCTCATTGGTTGCCGCGCTGTTGAGCAGGTCCCAGGTTTTTCCATCCTGTTTTTCCAAAGTGACATTCACTCCAGGGGAGGGGAGGCCATCCTGCAAGTTGAGTACATGCACGCTCAATGGATTGGCTGCCGCTGCCGCCAGGGTTGAAAGGGCACTCAATACAGCGCCAACGAAGAAACTTTTCAATACAGTCATGGTGATGTCCTTAGTTTTTAACGGCAGGTAAAACTTTGTTGATAGCAACCACTGCACAACCTTCATCGTTTGCAGCGCCACCCGCACCGGCCACTCCGATGGCGCCGATGACCTCACCATCGAATTGCAATGGCACGCCTCCGCCGAGCAGCAACAGCTCATCAAGGGTGTTGAGGTTTTGTGCATCTGGATTAGCGCGAGCGCGTTCGGTTAACAACCGCGTCGGTGTCTTGGTCGACAGCGCGGTATAGGCTTTGCGTTGCGCGGCTGACGTGTTGTGCGGGCCAACATTGTCATCGCGTTGCACGGCAACCAGATTGCCGCCACGGTCAACAACGGCGGCAACGGCTGTGCGCCCCTCGGCGTGGCAAGCCGTCAGCGCGGCATTAAGCAAATCGTTGGCCATTGCAAGTGACACGTCCTTGCGCTGCGCAACCTGATCCGGGGCTGCAACGGCGAACGCAGAGCTCATTGCGAGTGTGAGCAGCAATGAAGTCGATAGGCTTGTAGGCATGCGGTTTCCTTGGCTGAGTCTGTTTGAGTCATTGCCAGACATCATGACCAGTGCACCCCGTCAGAATGATTGCCTGCGGATTACCAATATGTAATGTGAGAATTCAGCGAAGCGGGCTAGCCTGTGCTCCAGTTTTGGAGGAAAAAATGCGTATCCTGGTGGTTGAAGATGAAACGAAAATGGCGGATTACCTGCGCAAAGCCCTGACTGAATCAGGCTATGCGGTAGAGATCGCTCTTGACGGGCTGGACGGCCAGCATTTGGCGCAGGAGAGTGAGTTCGACCTGATCATTCTGGATGTCATGCTGCCAGGGCTGGATGGCTGGCAATTACTGCAAATCATCCGGCGCAAATGGCAGACTCCAGTGCTGTTCCTCACCGCGCGCGACTCGGTTGATGATCGGGTCAAAGGGCTGGAGTTGGGGGCCGATGATTATCTGGTGAAACCTTTTTCCTATGCCGAGTTGTTGGCCCGCGTACGCACTTTGCTACGCCGTGGTCCGCCTCGCGAAGTCGAGCATTTTGTGGCTGGCGACCTGAGCCTGGACTTGTTGCGCCGCAAGGTCATGCGCAACGGAGAGCGCCTCACCCTGACCAACAAGGAGTTCGCCCTGCTGCATCTGCTGCTCAGTCGTGAAGGGGAAGTCCTGTCGCGCTCGCTGATTGCCTCCCAGATCTGGCAGATGAACTTTGACAGTGACACCAATGTGGTCGATGTCGCCATCCGTCGACTGCGAGCCAAGGTTGACGATCCTTACGCGCTGAAGTTGATCCACACAGTGCGTGGTATCGGTTATATGCTCGAGGTGCAATCCTGAATCTGTATCCGCGCACCCTGAGCCTGCGTCTGGCGATCATGTTCGCACTGGTCAGCGGGCTGTTGCTGGGCTCCCTTGGTTTTTATCTTTATCAATCGTTACAGCGAGAAATTGCCTGGCGCGATGACCAGGCCCTGCTGGGGCGGCTGGAGCGCATGCAAGCATTGATCAGCGATAGCGACAGCATCGAGCAACTGCGAGGGCGGCCCAAGCTCTACGAAAACATGTTGGGCAATAACGACAATCTGCTATGGATCGTCGATGACACCGGCAAGGTGTTGATCGAAATCAACCCAGTGCGTATGACCTTGCCAACGCTGCCGGCTGCACCCCAGGCTCGCCTCGGTGACGGTCACGCGCCTGAATCAGTGCGGCTTGCCTGGCGGGATGTCATGCAGGGTGATCGCGGCTTGACCCTGATCGCTGGCAAGTTGTTGAGTGAGCGCGACCAGATGCTGGGTGCTTATCGACTCAAGCTCTGGCTGGCCATGTCCGTCGGTGCGCTGTTGGCTTTTGCATTCGGCTGGTGGGTGAGTCAACGAGGCTTGCACCCCGTGCGCCTGCTGGCAAAACGCGCCGCCGGAATTGACGTGCAGCATTTGCATCTGCGGCTGGATGAGTTCAATGAATTGAATGAACTCAAAGTGCTCTGTAATGCCCTCAACCAAATGCTTGCCCGCCTTGAGGATGGATTCGCCCAGCTTTCACGTTTCTCGGAAGACCTGGCCCACGAGATGCGAACCCCGCTTGGCAACCTGATGGGACATACCCAGCAAGCCCTGAGGCGCAGTCGCTCTATCGAGGACTATCAGAATCTGCTGGTTTCCAATCAGGAAGAGTATGAAAGGCTGGCGCGAATGATCGACAGCATGCTGTTTCTCGCTCGCACCGAGCAGCCAAACGCTGGCGTTAAATTCGAGCACATCAACCTGCACGATCTGGTTGAGCAGCTATGTGAGTATTTCGAAGGCGTGGCCCAAGAGCGAAATGTGCAGCTGCTAAACCTGGCCCGGGATCAGTTGCTGGGTGATCCAGACTTGATCCGTCGAGCATTGGCTAACTTGCTGGCCAATGCGTTGCGCTACGCAAATCCTGCGTCTGCAGTGACGATCAGCAGCAGGGTTTCTGAGCACAAGCTAAAAATCACGGTGAATAACCAAGGGGAGCCGATTGCCGCAGAGCATCTTCCACGATTGTTTGAGCGCTTTTATCGATGCGACCCGTCACGTAATCAGCCCGACGATTCCGGGGGACTGGGGTTGGCCATTGTTCGCTCAATCATGCAACTGCATGGCGGTTGTGTAACCGTTGAAAGCACTGAAGCGGGTACGAGCTTTCATTTGGAATTTCCCTTGAAAAGCGCTTGAGCGGTCTTCGCTGACATTCAGCTTAGTCGTACATGCGTTGAATGTACTGGCCACTGACGCAGTAGGGTTTTGAACCCAGGTATTCGCCATCGGCGTGCATGACCGTGCCCAGTGTATTGGGGATTTCGACCCAGTTGAAGGCGTCCATATAGATCCGAGATGTTTAGCCGACAATGGGTGTTGTAGCGAATGACCGCATATGGCTGTGGAGTCAACCGGTCGACGAAACAGATCGGCAAAAGACGCCTCGATCCACCGAGCGGGGCTTCTTTCGGTTTAATCCCTGTTAACTGCAGGATTGAGTGCCATGACGATCCACGCCGCGCCGTTGATCATCACAGACCGTTTCCCGGGGAAGCCCGCGAAGGCGGCACGAACCGCGGTCGAGGCACGGGCGCGGATGTCGTCAGGTTGATCAGCGAGCACAAGCGACAGCGGGCCGCCCTCGAACGCCATCTTTACCGCGTCGTCGATCGCCGCGTCCCGCGTCTCGCCCTCGCCGAACGGGATGGAAGCATCGAAGGGCGTGATAGTGACATCGGTGAAGCCGGCTGATGTCAGAATGCGTGCCACCCGCTCCTGGTCGCCGAACGAAAATGGGCCGGGCGCTTCGGGGG
>NZ_RCOB01000016.1:0-16263 GCF_004307665.1 Pseudomonas sp. Sample_16 | reverse complement strand
TGCGTTCCAACCAATTGATCGGTTACGGCCTGGTGGTCGGGCTTAACGGTACCGGCGACCAGACGACGCAAACCCCGTTCACCCTGCAGACCTTCAACAACATGCTGTCGCAGTTCGGCATCAAGGTGCCGCCTGGCTCGGGCAACGTGCAATTGAAAAACGTCGCGGCAGTGTCGATCAGCGCCGATTTGCCTCCGTTCGCCAAACCGGGGCAGCAGGTCGACATTACCGTATCGTCCATCGGTAACTCCAAGAGCCTGCGCGGCGGTACATTGCTGCTGACGCCGCTCAAGGGTATCGATGGCAACGTCTACGCGGTGGCCCAGGGCAACCTGGTGGTGGGCGGTTTCGATGCCGAAGGTCGCGACGGTTCGAAGATCACTGTCAACGTTCCCTCGGCCGGTCGCATCCCTGGCGGTGCTTCGGTTGAACGAGCGGTGCCGAGCGGTTTCAACCAGGGCAACAGCCTGACCCTGAACCTCAATCGTTCCGACTTCACCACGGCCAAGCGCATCGTCGACAAGATCAATGACATGCTCGGCCCAGGCGTGGCCCAGGCCATCGACGGCGGTTCGATTCGCGTGACTGCGCCGCTCGATCCAAGCCAGCGGGTCGACTATCTGTCGATCCTCGAAAACCTCGAAATCGATCCGGGCCAGGCGGTGGCGAAAGTCATCATCAACTCCCGTACCGGCACCATCGTGATCGGTCAGAACGTCAAGGTTTCGCCGGCCGCCGTCACCCACGGCAGCCTGACGGTAACCATCACCGAAGACCCGATCGTCAGCCAGCCCGGCCCACTGTCCAATGGCCAGACCGCCGTCGTGCCGCGCTCGCGGGTCAACGCCGAGCAGGAAGCCAAGCCGATGTTCAAATTCGGCCCGGGCACCACCCTCGACGAAATCGTCCGTGCGGTGAACCAGGTCGGCGCGGCACCGGGCGACCTGATGGCCATCCTCGAAGCACTGAAGCAGGCCGGCGCGTTGCAAGCCGACCTGATCGTGATTTAAGGACGGCAATCTATGGACATGTTCAAGAGTGGGCGGGTCAGCAGCAGCGATTCGGGTGCGTTCTCCGACCTGAACCGCCTGAACCAGCTCAAGGTCGGCGACAAGAACAGCGACGCCAACATGCGCAAGGTTGCGCAGGAATTCGAATCGCTGTTCCTCGGCGAGATGCTCAAGTCCATGCGCTCGGCCACCGAAGCGCTGGGCAAGGACAACCCGCTGAACACCGCCGAGGCCAAGCAGTATCAGGAAATGTACGACCAGCAACTGGCCGTCTCCATGTCCCGCGAGGGCGGTGGCATCGGGCTGGCGGACGTGTTGATGCGGCAGATGTCGAAAAACAAACCGCTGGCTCCGGGTGAGGCGGCGACGTTGTCCGCCGCCAAGCAGGAGGCGGCGAAAGCCGCCGCGCAAACGCCGATCGCGGCGGGCACGGTGGCAATCAACGGGCCGTTGTCGCGGGTCAATGGTCAACGTCCTTTATGGGCTTCGCGTTCGGTCAGCGCACCGACAGGCGAGGGCGCACACAGCAACGACATGGCGCTGATCAATCAGCGGCGCCTGGCATTGCCGCCGAAACTGGCTGACCGCTTGCTCGCCGGCCTGGTGCCTTCGGCAACGACTACGGCGACTGCGGCAGTCAACAAAACGCCATTGCCGGAGCGCACCACCCTCACCGGTGCCGGGCCTCTGTACAACGGCGACTGGTTGGCCAATGCGCAGGCAGCATCGGGCGCAGGCTTGCAGATCCATGGTCGCGCCATCGCCCAGATTCCACTGGCGCCGGCGAAGAAAGCCTTCAGTTCCGCCGACCAATTCGTCAACACCATGCTGCCGATGGCCAAGGAAGCCGCCGAACGCATTGGTGTCGATCCGCGTTACCTGGTGGCGCAGGCTGCCCTGGAAACCGGTTGGGGTAAATCGGTCATGCGCGCACAGGACGGCAGCAGCAGCCACAACCTGTTCGGCATCAAGGCCAGCAGCAATTGGAAGGGCGATTCAGCGCGAGCGATTACGAGCGAATTCAGAAATGGCGAGATGGTCAAGGAGACGGCCGAGTTCCGTTCCTATGCCTCTTACAAGGACAGTTTCCATGATCTTGTGACGTTGTTGCAGACGAATAATCGCTATCAAGATGTCGTGAAGTCGGCCGATAACCCAGAACAGTTTGTACGCGAGTTGCAAAAGGCCGGTTATGCAACCGACCCGGACTACGCAAGCAAGATTTCGCAGATAGCCAAGCAGATGACGAGTTACCAGAACTACGCTGCGGCGGGCGTTTCCACCACGCCTTTATAGGCATAAGGTCATAAGGTCTGAACCATGAGTTTGCTCAACATCGGAATGTCGGGTTTGTCCGCTAGCCACGCCTCGCTGGTGACTACCGGTAATAACATTTCCAACGTCGATACCGTCGGGTACTCGCGCCAACAAACTGTGCAGAACAGCAAAAATTCTATTCAGTATGGCAATGTGTTCATTGGCACCGGGACCACGTTGGCCGATGTGCGTCGGGTATACAACAGCTATCTCGATGCCCAGTTGCAAACCACCACTTCGCTCAACAGCGATGCCCAGGCTTACCTGGGACAGGCTACTCAGGTCGACAAGCTGTTGTCCGACAGCGGCACCGGTGTGAGCAAGACCTTGCAATCGTTCTTCGCTTCCTTGCAGACGTTGGCCGGTAACTCCAACGACAACGCCGCACGTCAGGCCTTGCTGACCAATGCCCAGGGCCTGAGCAGCCGTTTCAACGCGATCTCCGAGCAGTTGAAGCAGCAAAATACCTACATCAACGACCAGTTGGGTTCGATGGCCGATCAGGTCAACAAGCTGGCGTCGACCGTTGCCGCGTACAACAAGAAAATCGCCGAAGTCAGCGGTTCCGGTGGCACGCCCAACGAACTGCTGGACCAGCGTAACGAAACCATTCGCCAGCTCAACGAGCTGGTTGGTACTCAGGTGACTGAAACCGAAGGCCGCCTCGATATCTATCTGGGCAGCGGCCAGCCACTGGTGGTCGGCGATACCGTCAACAAATTACGCGTGGCGCCGGATCCTGCCGATCCAACTCGCTCCGCGATCATCATGGATCGCAACGGCTCGTCGGTGGATATCACGTCGGTGATGAGCGGCGGTGAGATGGGCGGGCTGGTGCGTTATCGCAATGAGGTGTTGACGCCAGCGGTCAATGGCCTGGGGCGCATCGCCATGGTCGTGGCTGATCAGGTCAACAAGCAGCTGGGCCAAGGTCTGGACCAGAACGGCAACTTTGGCGCGAACCTGTTCAACAACATCAACAGTGCCGCAGCGATCAGCCAGCGCAGCATTGCCCACGGCAACAACAACCCGGCTTCCGGCAACCTGAACGTCACCATCAATGACACCAGCAAGGTGCAGGCCAGTGACTATCAGGTGACCATCACCGCCACCGGTTACAACGTGCGTCGCCTGTCGGACAACACCGACATGGGCAACTTCGCCTTCGCCACGCCGCCCGCTGCACAACCAGTCATCGACGGCTTCAGCCTGAGCATCAACGCCGGCACCGTCGCCGCTGGCGACAGTTTCAAGATCACCCCGACCCGCGGCTCAGCGGCGGACATGGCCACCGTCATGACCGACACCAAGACCCTGGCCACCTCCGCGCCGCTGACCTCGACCAAGGCCTCCGGCAATGACGGCACTGGCGCTGTCAGCCAGCCGAGCCTGAAAACCCAGCTGGATATTTACGATCCGGTGCAGCGTTTGGAAGTCCAGACGGCGGTCAAGGCATCGATGCCGGTCCGGATGTTGATGACCAGTGCCACCGCCTATGAAGTGTTCGACTCCAAGGGCAACAGCATCGGCACCGGCAGCATCGTCCCGGGTCAGAATAACGACCTGAACATCGCCGTGCCGTACACCGATGCCGGCGGCAACCCCAAGACCTTCAACGTTGCGATGACGGTCAGCGGCAGTCCCGCCTCGGGTGACAGTTTCAATATTTCCATGACGGCTGCCGACAGCACCGACAACCGCAATGCCCAGTCGCTGCTTGCCCTGCAAACCAAGGCTACCGTCGGCGCCAGCGCCACCAGCCCGGGCGTGAGTTTTACTGAGGCCTATGGTGGCCTGGTGACGACTGTTGGCTCCCTGACCAAGCAAGGTCAACTGGATGCCACGGCTACCGACACCATCATGACCGGTGCGCGCAATGCCCGTGACTCGTTGTCGGGCGTCGACCTCGATGAAGAGGCGGGCAACCTGACCAAATACCAGCAGTACTACACGGCCTCTTCGCAGATCATCAAGACTGCGCAGGAAATTTTCAGCACCCTGATCAATGCCCTTTAAGGAGCCGTAGAACATGCGTATTTCTACAGCACAGTATTACGCCACGACGGCTGCCAACTATTCGCGCAACCTCAACAACGTGATGAAGACTGCCGAGCAGGCCAGCAGCGGCGTCAAGCTTGAAACGGCGGCGGATGATCCTGTCGGTGCGGCTCGCCTGCTGCAACTCGAGCAACAAAAAGCCATGCTGGGTCAGTACACCACCAATATCAGCGCGTTGAACACCGCTCAGGCGCAGGAAGAGAGCGTGCTGGACAGCATCAACAACGTGTTGCAGAAAGTCAGTGAGTTGGCGATTCGTGCCGGCGGTGGTTCGTTGAACGACGATGACCGCAAATCCATTGCCGCCGAACTGAAACAGTCCGAAGAGCAATTGCTGAGCCTGATGAACAGCAAGGATGCCAACGGCAAGTACATCTTCTCTGGCGCCAGCAACAACACTCAGCCTTTCGTGCGCAACAGCGATGGCACCTACAGCTACCAGGGTGATCAGACTCAGTTGGAATTGAAGATCGGCGATTCCATGTCGCTGGGCCTGAACGATACCGGATGGGAAGTTTTCCAGCAGGCGATCAACGCTGCGCGCAGCAGCACCACCATGACCGCACCTGCTGTTAATGACGGTCGCGTGGACCTGTCCCCGGGGCTGGTGAGTTCCGGTCCGGCGTTCGATGCGAATTTCCGCAACGGCCAGCCTTACACCATGTCATTCACCAGCAGTACCCAATTCGTGATTACCGATGCGTTGGGCAATGACGTCACCGCCGAAGCGACGGGGGGTGGCAAGTTTGACCCGAATGCCAAGGGCGGTTCCGACGTCAACTTCCGTGGTGTCACCTTCAAGCTCGATATCACCTTCCAGCCGGGTGATACGCCCGCCGACTCCGCCAGCGCTGATGCGGTGATCGCCGGGCACAGTTTCCAGTTGGCGGCAAAGCCGGACAGCTTCGTCGCCAACCGCGCTCCAAACAATCCGTCGACAGCCATCATCACCCAGACTGCGGTGACCAACGCTGCCGATTACAAGAGTTTCTTTCCCGAAGGCGGGGCGGTGCTTAAGTTCACCGGCCCTGGGACCTTTGAGCTGTACGCGCGCCCATTGACCAACACCAGCACGCCGGTAACCACCGGAACAGTGGTGGCTGGCGTGGCGACAGCAGCGGGTGTCAGCTTCACGCTCGGTGGCACACCGGCGACGCCAGCTGCCGGTGATCAGTTCGACATCGCAGTCAACACCCACCAGACCCAGAATGTCCTCGATACCATCAGCCAGCTGCGTTCGGCGCTCGATGCGCCGACTCAAGGCAACCCTGTTGCCCAGCGTTTTCTGGAGGACACCATCGCTTCGGCCATTGCCAACCTGAACAACTCCAAGAACCAGGTCGACCTGGCGAGGGGTGCGATTGGTGCACGGGGCAATGTGATGGACATGCAGGCAGAGCAGAACACCAGCACTGGTCTGATCAACGAATCGACCGGCAACTCGATCAAGAACGCCGACCCGGCTGAAGTCCTGACGCGCCTGACCTTGCAGCAAACCATGCTGCAGGCTGCGCAACTGGCGTTCGCCAAGGTTTCCCAGCTGAGTCTGTTCAACAAGCTTTGAGTCGGTCCTGACCGCTCGCGGCCAGTCCCTGTCACCGGGGGCTGGCTTTTTTTTGCTCTTTTTTTGTAGGAAGCGAGGCGCAAAGGGCGGAACCAGGGCCATAAAATCAAATAAAGCAGCGATCTCTGAGTGACCCGTCAGTCAAAACGCGCATCTTCACTGTATCCTGTCTGCGGGCGGTGAAAGGTGGCGGATGTTCAAGGTGTTTGCTTGAGCGCCGACGATGCCAGGCCCTGACTGTAGACGCCCTCGATTCAGCGAGCGGCGATGTTCAGCTGTTTATTATTGGGAAGCCATAATGATTGGCATAAAAAATATTGCGAGTTACGTGCCGGTAGCCGGGGTTGATAACTACGCCCAGGGTGCAAAGTTCGACAAGGATGAAACCTTCATCCTTGGCAAGATCGGTTCGGCGTTTTTGCCGCGTATGGATGCCGATCAGGAAACCTCCGACCTGTGTGTCGAAGCCGCCAATGCGCTGTTCGCCGCCAGTCCCGAACTCAAGCGTGAAGCCATCGACTGTCTGATCGTCGTCACCCAGAACGGTGATGAAGAAGGGCTGCCGCACACCGCTGCGATCGTTCAGGACAAGTTGGGCCTGCCGACCCATGTCGCCGCTTTCGATATTTCCCTGGGCTGTTCCGGTTACGTCTACGGCATTTATGCGATCAAAGGCTTCATGGAAGCGGCGGGGCTGAAAAACGGCCTGCTCATTACCGCCGACCCGTATTCGAAGATTGTCGACCCGGAAGACCGTAACACCACCATGCTGTTCGGCGATGCCGCCACCGCAACCTGGATGGGCGAAAACGCTGTCTGGCAGCTGGGCAAGTCGAAGTTCGGCACCGACGGTTCCGGTGCACCGCACTTGAAGGTTACCGATGGTGTGTTCTTCATGAATGGCCGTCAGGTATTCAACTTTGCACTGTTGAAAGTCCCGGCGCATTTGCATGAGCTGCTGGACGAGTCGAACCTGCAAGCCGGCGACATCGATGCCTTCTGCATTCACCAGGGCAGCGCGGCTATCGTCGATGCCGTGGCGCGTCGCTTTGAAGAAGGTGAGCCGGAGAAGTTCGTCAAGGACATGCTCGAAACCGGCAACACGGTTTCATCGAGTATTCCGTTGCTGTTGCAGAACCACGTGTTCGATTCGAAATGGACGCGCGTGGCGATCAGCGGCTTTGGCGTAGGCCTTTCGTGGGGCTCGGCGATTCTTTATCGCGGCTGATCAATCCGAACGCAGGCAAAAAAAACGCCCGGCAACTCAGGTTACCGGGCGTTTTGCGTTTTTCTGGCGCCGACTTTTTGTCTGTAAAGCCTTGAAAATAAAGGGCTGGCACGCTGCCACTAAAAAATTCGAAAAAACCCCTCAAGCAAAGCCACCTCACGACGATAACTATTACGTAGGTTCTCTAGGCCAAACCCGACGGATGTCAGGGCCGGAAGCCGAAGTATCCATCCAACGAGGATTTCGTCATGGCTTTAACAGTAAACACCAACCTTGCTTCCTTGACCGTTCAGAACAACCTGAACAAAGCTTCCGGCAACCTGCAGACTTCCATGCAGCGCCTGTCCTCCGGCCTGCGAATCAACAGCGCTAAAGATGACGCTGCTGGCCTGCAAATTTCCAACCGTCTGACCAGCCAGATCAACGGCCTGCAGACCGCAATCAAGAACGCCGGTGACGGTATCTCCATCGCGCAAACTGCTGAAGGCGCGATGCAGGAATCCACCAACATCCTGCAGAAAATGCGTACCCTGGCTCTGTCTTCCGCGAACGGCTCGCCAAGCGCTGAAGACCGTAAGTCGAACAACGCCGAATACGCTGCTCTGACTTCCGAACTGACTCGTATCGCTACCACCACTACTTTCGGTGGTCGTAACCTGCTGGACGGTTCTTTCGGTACTACCGCTTTCCAAGTGGGCGCCAACGCCAACCAGACCATCAACATGACTCTGGGTAACGTAGCGGCAAACAACGTTGGTTCGCAGCAACTGAAAAGCGTAACCAACGCACCGAGTGCTGCTGGTGCCTACGCTCCTGGTACCATTACTGTGACAGGCGGCGGTCAGACCAGTGCTGCTCTGACTATTGCTGCAAACGATTCGGCCAAGTCTGTTGCGGCCCAATTGAACGGTGCTGTAGGTGGTCTGAGCGCTACCGCCAGCACTGAAGCTTCGTTCAAAGTAACGGCTACCGCTGCTTTGCCTGCTGCTTTCGATCTGACTGTGGCTGGTGCAAAGGTGAGCTTCACTGGCATCACTAGCACTTCCGATCTGGCAGATCAGTTGAAATCCAACGCTGCGAAATTGGGTATCAGCGTTAACTACGATTCTTCCACACAGAGCCTGTCGGTGAAATCCGATACTGGTGAGAACCTGACTTTCGACAACGGTAACGCCAACATTGCAGGCGTTCAGGTTGCGACGAAAAACGGTGCCGGTACTTTGAGCGGTTACACAACGCTGCTCGCGGGCACTATCGTCGCTCAAGGCGCTGTGTCGCTGAACTCCACCAACAGCTATTCGCTGTCCGGTGCTGGCGTTGGTGGCTTGTTCGGTGCTGCCGCAGCAACTTCTGCCAACTCGACCAAAACCGTTGTCAGCAACACTGACGTGACCACTGCCGCCAACGCGCAAAACGCTGTTGACGTGATCACCCAGGCCATTGCCAACATCGACTCCCAGCGTGCTGACCTCGGTGCCGTACAAAACCGTTTCGACAGCACCGTGTCGAACCTGCGCAGCATCTCGGACAACTCCACTGCTGCTCGTGGCGTGATCCAGGACGTTGACTTCGCAGCCGAAACTGCTCAGCTGACCAAGCAACAAACCCTGCAACAGGCTTCCACCGCGATCCTGTCCCAGGCTAACCAGCTGCCATCGGCTGTGCTGAAGCTGCTGGGTTAATTCCAGAGTTTGGTGAGTGACGGAAGGGCGCGTTTACGTGCCCTTTTGTCTTTTGAGCAGCGAGGAGATTTAGCATGGACATGAGCGTCAAGTTGAACCTGTCTTATCCCGCCGTTGCCCCACAAAGCGCAACGCCAGCTGTTACTGATAAAAAAGATCAGCCCAAGACGGAAGTTGCAGCAACAGCGGGTGTCGAGCCCAAGCGTGACGAGCTGGAAAAAGCTGTCACCGATATTCAGGAGTTCGTCCAGGCTGCCCAGCGCAATCTGGATTTTTCCATTGATGACTCTACTGGCCGTGTCGTGGTCAAAGTCATCGCAACCGAAACGGGGTTGGTGATTCGCCAGATCCCTTCGGAAGCAGCACTAAAACTGGCACAGAGCCTGTCGGACGCCAGTAGTTTGTTGTTTGACGACAAAGTCTGAACTGGCATGAATTTTGTTGCTGTCTGCAACTCAAGGCGCACTTCGTCAAGAAAGCAGCAGCCACTGAACTAGGAGATAGATGATGGCGGGTACATCGGTCAGCGGTATTGGTTCGAACATCGATACCCAAGCGATTGTGAAGTCTTTGGTGGATTCCGAAAGGGCTCCGAAACAGACACAAATCAACAATCAAACGCTGAAGGCAACCACCTCGCTGTCGTCTATCGGCAAAATCCAGGCGGCGCTGGATGCCTTCCGTGGCGCGTTGGAAACCATGAGAACCAGCGCCAGCTTCAGCGGGCTGAGCGGTACATCGTCCGATGACAAAGTTGCCACTGTAACGACCGGCAACGGCGCGGCAGCGGGCAGCTTCTCGTTGCTGGTCACCAAGCTGGCGACTGCGTCGAAAATCTCGTCCAAGGTTTTCGCAGGCGGAGCGTCTTCAATCGTAAACGCCGGGACTACACCGACCACGTTGACCATCAAGCAGGGTTCAAAGACCTTCGATGTCAGTGTTCCTGGTGGTGCGACACTGCAACAAGTGCGTGATTCGATCAACTCCCAATATGCGAACCAGGGTTTGAGTGCCAACATTCTGACCGATGCCAACGGTTCTCGCATGGTGTTGACCTCTACCACCACCGGTATTGGTTCCGACCTGATCCTCAGTGGCAGTTCTGGTCTCGATGTTGGCACCTCGGTCCTTGCTACGCCTCAGAATGCTCAGTACGTTCTCGACGGCGTTGCGATGGACTCCAAGAGCAATACAATTGTTGATGCCGTGAGCGGCATCACTCTCAAACTGACGGGTGTTTCTCCAACGCCTTCCGGTGGCGGTGCGGCGACGCCGGCCACGATCACCGTTGCGGCTAACAACGCAACGCTGAAGTCGTCGGTCAAAGGCTTCGTCGATACCTACAATGCCCTGATCAAGGCTGCTAACGCGGAGACTCAGGTCACCACCGGTGCCGACGGTACTGTGACGTCCGGTGCATTGACTGGCGATGCTTCACTGCGCTCGATGATTTCTGCGGTGCGCACCGAGCTGAACGCGATGGGTGGAACCGGTCAGATGAAGTCGCTTGCTCAGTTCGGCGTCAAGACCGACCAGAAGACCGGGTTACTGTCGATCGACGACAAGTTGTTCGACGCCGCAGCGCAGACCAATGCCGCTGACATCAATGGCATTTTCAGCGGTGATACCGGTTTGCTGGCGCGCATGAAAAAAGCCACTGACAGCTTTGCCCTGAGCAAGACCGGCGTCTTCGCCGCGCGTTCGGCAAGCCTGACCGACAGCCTTAACGATCTGAAAAAGCAGCAGGACTCCCTTGATGCACGCATGGCCAGCCTGCAGTTGAGTCTGACCGCCAAGTACACCGCAATGGACTCCTTGGTGGCCAAACTGCGGGCGCAGAGCGACAGCATCATGACCACGCTTAATGCGCTGAACAATCCGAAGGACGATTGATCGGCATCAAGCATTAAAAAACCCAGGCAGTCTGTAATGACAGCGCCTGGGTTTTTTCATTGGTGGACGGTCTGCGTTAAAGTTATCTGTCGCTCAGTCGACATAAAGATCAGAGCCTTCCCAATTTCAAGCTGTTGTCTGTCACGAGGTAGAAACATGAACCCCATGAGAGCCCTTCGCCAATACCAGAAGGTCAATTCCCATGCTCAGATCTCTGAAGCCAATCCCCATCGTCTGGTGCAACTGCTGATGGAAGGCGGGCTGGATCGCATGGCCCAGGCCAAGGGCGCTATGGAGCGTGGCGACATCGCACTCAAGGGGTTGATGATGGGCAAGGCCGTGGACATCATCATCGGCCTGCGCGATGGCTTGAATCCGGAAAAAACCGACGATCCAGCGTCGCTCCAACAGCTCGACAATTTGTACGCCTACATGATGACGCGCCTGATGGAAGCCAATCGCGATAACAATGCGGCGATCATCGACGAAGTCTCAGGCTTGCTCGAAACCCTGAAAAGCGGTTGGGATGCCATTGCCAATCAATAGGCCCAAGGGTCTGAGGATCACGTCATGAGTCAAGCACTGCGGCGCATAGAAGAAACCCGTGAAGCCCTGATCGATGCCCTGGCGGCGCGAAACTGGGATGCCATAGGCGAGCTGGATTCGGCCTGCCGCGAGTGCGTGGACGAAGTGCTCAGTGAGGCACCCATCGACGAAGAAGCTGTGCGCAGCAATCTTGAGGGGTTGTTGGCCGTGTATAAAGACTTGCTGACGGCGACGATGGGTGAGCGTCAGGCGATAGTCGACGAGATGTCGCAGATCACCCAAGCACAAAAGGCATCAAAGGTTTACCATCTGTTTGGTTAATTGACGCCAGTTAATCCAAACAAAGTGCGCCATAAATTTGACTGTGCACGGATTTTTGACTTAACTAGTGGCTGTTCCAGATTTCAGTCGTCTTCAGGCATATCAGGCCTGCAAGCGTTTAGCTTGCCCCAGCATTTTGGGCATTGAGTTGACTAGGGAAGTTGCTATTGCATGTGGCGTGAAACCAAAATTCTGCTGATTGATGACGATAGCGTCCGCCGCCGCGACCTGGCGGTGATTTTAAATTTTCTCGGTGAAGAAAATTTACCCTGCGGAAGCCATGACTGGCAGCAGGCTGTCGGCTCTTTGTCGTCTAGTCGAGAAGTAATCTGTGTCCTCATCGGGACGGTCAATGCTCCTGGTGCACTTTTGGGCTTGCTAAAGACACTCTCGACCTGGGATGAGTTCCTTCCGGTTTTGTTAATGGGCGATAATTCTTCCATTGACTTGCCTGAAGACCAGCGTCGCCGGGTGCTTTCGACTCTCGAAATGCCACCGAGCTACAGCAAATTGCTCGATTCGCTACACCGTGCCCAGGTCTATCGCGAGATGTACGACCAGGCCCGCGAGCGCGGTCGTCATCGCGAACCCAATCTTTTCCGTAGTCTTGTCGGCACCAGCCGGGCGATTCAGCACGTCCGCCAGATGATGCAGCAAGTCGCCGACACCGATGCCAGCGTGCTGATCCTCGGTGAGTCCGGTACCGGCAAGGAAGTGGTCGCGCGCAACCTGCATTACCATTCCAAGCGCCGCGAAGCGCCGTTCGTGCCAGTCAACTGCGGGGCTATTCCTGCCGAGCTGCTCGAGAGCGAATTGTTCGGCCACGAAAAGGGCGCCTTCACCGGCGCGATCACCAGCCGCGCCGGGCGTTTTGAACTGGCCAACGGCGGTACCCTGTTCCTCGATGAAATCGGCGACATGCCGCTGCCGATGCAGGTCAAATTGCTGCGCGTGTTGCAGGAGCGCACCTTTGAGCGCGTGGGCAGCAACAAGACCCAGAGCGTCGACGTGCGCATCATTGCGGCGACCCACAAGAATCTCGAAAGCATGATCGAGATCGGCACTTTCCGCGAAGATTTGTACTATCGCCTGAATGTGTTCCCGATCGAGATGGCGCCCTTGCGCGAGCGCGTCGAAGATATTCCGCTGTTGATGAACGAGCTGATCTCGCGCATGGAGCACGAGAAGCGTGGTTCGATTCGCTTCAACTCCGCCGCCATCATGTCCCTGTGCCGTCATGGCTGGCCGGGCAACGTCCGTGAGTTGGCGAACCTGGTGGAGCGCATGGCGATCATGCACCCGTACGGGGTGATCGGCGTGGTCGAGTTGCCGAAGAAATTCCGCTACGTCGACGACGAAGACGAGCAGATGGTCGACACCCTGCGCAGTGATCTCGAAGAGCGCGTGGCGATTAACGGCCATACCCCGGACTTCACCGCCGGTGCCATGCTGCCGCCGGAAGGCCTGGACCTTAAGGACTACCTGGGTGGCCTGGAGCAGGGCTTGATTCAACAGGCGCTCGACGATGCCAACGGCATTGTGGCGCGTGCTGCCGAACGCCTGCGTATCCGACGCACCACGCTCGTGGAGAAGATGCGCAAGTACGGTATGAGCCGTCGTGACGGAGATGAACAGGCGGATGATTGACGCCTGTTTTTCAAGTCATTCATTTATAGGCGGTTTTTTTTAGGCACGGGTATTGCTACATCCCTCGCAACGTTCCGTTTAACTGACGGTCAGCACAGCGAGAGAGCACGATGCCCCAAGCCGCCCAGATGTCTCATGGCCCTGATGCCCTGGGGCAATCATCGTCCGTAGAACAGGCCAGCCGGCTTGGCCTCGAGCAGGCTTTCGCACTGTTCAACCAGATGTCGAGTCAATTGACCGACTCCTACAGCATGCTTGAAGCGCGGGTCACCGAGCTCAAGGGCGAACTGGCGGTCGTCAGTGCCCAGCGCATGCAGGAGCTGGCGGAAAAAGAACGCCTGGCCAACCGTCTGCAAAACCTTCTCGATCTGTTGCCCGGTGGTGTCATCGTCATCGACGCTCAGGGTGTGGTGCGTGAGGCCAACCCGACGGCCTGCGAGCTGCTCGGCCTGCCGCTCGAGGGTGAGTTGTGGCGTCATGTCATTGCGCGCTGCTTTGCGCCGCGAAAAGACGATGGTCACGAAGTCTCTTTGAAGGATGGTCGACGCCTGTCGATTGCCACGCGTTCGCTGGACGCTGAGCCCGGTCAATTGGTGTTGCTCAACGACCTGACTGAAACCCGTCATCTGCAAGATCAACTGGCTCGACACGAGCGGCTGTCCTCCCTGGGGCGCATGGTTGCCTCGCTGGCCCATCAGATTCGTACGCCCTTGTCCGCTGCATTGCTCTACGCCAGTCATTTGACCGAGCAAGCGTTGCCCGTCGAGACTCAGCAGCGTTTCGCCGGGCGGCTCAAGGAGCGTTTGCACGAGTTGGAGCATCAGGTACGCGACATGCTGGTGTTCGCGCGCGGCGAGTTGCCGTTGACCGACCGCGTCACGCCGAAGCAATTGATGCAATCGTTACAAGCGGCGGCGCTGCCCCACGTGCAGGATCTGCCGATCCGCTGGCAGTGCGACAGTCATGCCGGTGATCTGCTGTGCAATCGCGACACCCTGGTCGGTGCGCTTCTCAACCTTATCGAAAACGCCATTCAAGCCAGCGCCGGTGACGTGCGCTTGAAGGTGCATCTGTATGCCCGGGACAACCATTTGCGTGTGTGTGTCAGCGACAGCGGCAGTGGCATCGAAGGCACCGTGCTGGCGCGTCTGGGTGAGCCATTTTTCACGACCAAAGCCACCGGCACCGGTCTCGGCCTGACCGTGGTCAAGGCGGTTGCCCGTGCTCATCAGGGAGAATTGCAGCTGCGTTCGCGAATCGGTCGCGGCACGTGTGCGCAGGTAGTCCTGCCGCTTTTTGTCAGCGATAAAAGCAGCGCTCAGGGAGCGGAGTGAAGGTCATGGGTATCAAGGTTCTGCTGGTCGAAGATGACCGCGCGCTGCGTGAAGCGTTGGCCGATACGCTCTTGCTCGCCGGGCATGATTACAAAGCCGTCGGTTCGGCGGAAGAAGCCCTGGCGGCGGTCGAAACCGAGGCGTTCCACCTGGTCGTCAGCGACGTCAACATGCCGGGTATGGACGGGCATCAACTGCTTGGCCTGCTGCGCGCGCGACAACCGCAACTGCCGGTGTTGCTGATGACGGCGCACGGTGCCGTGGAGCGGGCGGTCGATGCAATGCGCCAGGGTGCGGCCGATTATCTGGTCAAGCCGTTCGAAGCCAAGGCATTGCTCGATCTGGTATCGCGCCATGCGTTGGGCAATCTTGGCGCCAGCGACAACGAAGGGCCTGTGGCTTTCGAGCCGGCCAGTGCGCAACTCCTGGAATTGGCCGCACGTGTAGCACGCAGCGATTCCACAGTGTTGATCTCGGGTGAGTCCGGCACCGGCAAGGAGGTGTTGGCGCGCTACATTCACCAGCACTCGCACCGCGCCAGTCAGCCATTCATTGCGATCAACTGCGCGGCGATTCCCGACAACATGCTCGAAGCCACGCTGTTTGGTCACGAGAAGGGCTCGTTCACTGGCGCCATCGCGGCCCAGGCCGGCAAGTTCGAGCAGGCCGACGGCGGGACCATCCTGCTCGACGAAATCTCCGAAATGCCCCTGGGGCTGCAAGCCAAGTTGTTGCGTGTGCTGCAAGAGCGCGAAGTCGAGCGGGTCGGTGCGCGCAAGCCGATCACGCTGGATATTCGCGTGGTCGCCACCACCAACCGGGATCTGGCCGGGGAAGTGGCGGCGGGGCGCTTCCGTGAGGACCTCTATTATCGCCTGTCGGTGTTCCCGCTGGCATGGCGGCCGCTGCGGGAGCGTACCGCCGATATTCTGCCGCTGGCCGAGCGGCTGCTGGCCAAGCACGTCAACAAAATGAAGCATGCCGCGGCGAGGTTGTCGCCCGAGGCGCAGGCGTGCCTGATCGCCTACCCGTGGCCGGGCAATGTGCGCGAACTGGATAACGCGATTCAGCGCGCATTGATCCTTCAACAGGGCGGCATGATTCAGCCTCAGGATTTCTGTCTGGCAGGGCCGGTGGCTTGCGCGCCGTTGCCGGCATTGGTGCCGCTGTCGACGCCGCTGCGCACGGTGGAAGTTGACGCCGAGTCTGCCGGGGCGTTGGGCGATGACCTGCGACGTCGCGAGTTCCAGATGATCATCGACACCTTGCGCACCGAGCGCGGCCGCCGCAAGGAAGCTGCCGAGCGTCTGGGCATCAGCCCGCGCACCTTGCGCTACAAGCTGGCGCAGATGCGGGATGCCGGAATGGACGTCGAGGCGTATCTGTTCGCCACCTGACCCGCTCTTGCAGAGGGGCTGGCTGGAAAGCTGGCACCCTTGTTGCTAACACCTCATTACCCGCCGAGTGAGTGTCAAAAAATTGCGGGCCGCCAAAGAGAGAAATCATGAGCCAAGGTATTGAATTCAATCGGTTGATGCTGGATATGCGCGCCATGCAAATGGATGCCATGTCTGCGCCTAAATCGACTGCCGCCGTCCCTGAACTGAATGGCAGCAGCTTTTCCGACATGCTCGGTCAGGCCGTCAATAAAGTGAACGACACC
>NZ_RCOB01000217.1:0-16481 GCF_004307665.1 Pseudomonas sp. Sample_16 | reverse complement strand
CGGGTAGCCAACTCCAGACCGCCGGCGCCGCCGCCGACAATGACAATACGATGGGACATGGGGATAACTCGCAAGGCTAAAGGAAATCGGTGCAATTACCCGTGCGAGCGCGAGGCAGCTCATAGCGTCAGGTAACTGATAAGTCGGCTCAACAGGCCCAAACCAATGGTCACTGCCAGCACCAGCACAAGGAGCATCCACGGCCGGAAAGGTCGGCGCTCGACTTGGTGCTGGGACAGTTGCAGGTACTCTTCGACATGCTTTTGGTCGTCGGGGTTCAGGCGGCTGGTCATAAAGGCCTCGTCAGGTAGACGTTGCTGAGTGTGTAGAAGCTACAGGCTGATTTAACGAACGTTGAACGGAGCATAGCCGGTGTCCGGAACAGGCTCGACGCTCAGCGTATCGTCCAGACGGATGATGCCACTTTGTAACACTCGGGCAGTGATCCCGCCATGTCCGCGTACGGCCTGAAATGTCCCTGGGCCGAGGTTGTTTTGCAGGCGAGCGCACGGTTGGCACCAGCCGGTGGTTTCGAAAATCGCCTGGCCGATACGGAAGCGCCGGCCCTTGAGACTGAACAGGTTGATCCCGCTGATAACGAGATTGCGCCGCAGATCCTCAGGCTTGACCGGTCGATCATCCGGGCGGCCCATCAATGAGCTGATCACAGCCAGATGCTCCCACTGAATCAGCGTCACCTGCCGCGCATTGCGCACACCGGGACGTGCGCGATCACCGGTCAACCCGGCCTCGAGCCGGGCTTCCACGGCATCCAGTTCGATCATTGGCACGTGCGGTGCCGGGCGCACGCCGATCCAGCGAACGCGGCCGGTTTGCGGGACTTGGGCAATCAGTTCCTGCAATGGACTCACAGGCTGATCCCTACATCGAACACGATGCTGCGTCCCAGGTTGCTGCGCAGAAAGTCCGGTGCATCGGGATGGGCGAACAGCACACGGGCGAATGTAGGCCCCACCAGCGACAGCGAGCGCCAACCCTGGCGCAGGTACTCGGTGGGCGGCGGGAAATGGCTGTTGAGGTCCAGCACCTCGCGCTTGAGGCTGGCGAAGGCAATGATGTCCAGTTCGCCCAGGTCCATGCCGCGTTCTTTGTAGTTATGAGCCTTTTTGCGCAAGGTCGGCGCCAGCCGCAGCAGGAACTCGTTGGCCGGGATGCGTCGTGGCTTGGCCTCGCGACGCACCAGTTGGCTCAGGGAAAACGCACTGCGTCGACGTTGCAGTTCATCGCGCCACTCATCATTGAGGCGCCGGCCCTCATCGAGCACGAAGAACACTTCGAAACTGGCATCGCGAAACAACACATCCGGCGGTTCCCCGGCCGGGGCGAATTCGTCGGCGCGATAGGGAATGTTCAGCCCTTGCAGCAGGCGTTGGCAGACCCAACGCTCACGCTCCCATTTGCGGGCATTGGACAGGAACGCGTTGGCTTGCTCGGCCGCGATGGTCAGCAGGCGTAAGTAATCTGAGTCATCCATAGGCCCAAGCTTAGCGTCCAAATGTGTTCGCAAAGAAGACAATTTGTCGCGGAGGGCCGATTCCTCACGTTCCCATGCCCGTTTCAGGGCGCTGCACAAAACGGATAGTGATCTGCGCGCACTGGATATTGCCGCGTATCCGCTGGCTCTACCCTCGGCTGTACGGACGTAAGCCGTGTTACCGACGCTCTAAAAAAACAACAACAAGAGATATATGCCATGCGCAAGATCGACGTACATGAGGTTATCGACAACGCTCGTTTCAACCGCTTTCACTGGATGGTGCTGTTCTGGTGTGCGCTGATCATCATCTTCGACGGCTACGATTTGGTGATCTACGGCGTGGTCTTGCCAATGCTGATGAAAGAGTGGGGGCTCAGTCCCCTGCAGGCCGGTGCTCTGGGCAGCTATGCCCTGTTCGGCATGATGTTCGGCGCGCTGTTCTTCGGCCCGTTGTCTGACCGGATCGGCCGCAAGAAAGCCATCACTCTCTGCGTAATACTCTTCAGTGGCTTCACCGTGATCAACGGTTTTGCACGAAACCCCACCGAGTTCGGCATTTGCCGCTTCATTGCCGGCCTCGGCATTGGTGGCGTGATGCCCAATGTCGTGGCCCTGATGAACGAGTACGCACCGAAAAAAATCCGCAGCACACTGGTAGCGATCATGTTCAGTGGTTACTCGGTGGGCGGCATGTTGTCCGCTGGGCTGGGCATTGTGCTGATCCCGAGTTTCGGCTGGCAGTCGGTGTTTTACGTAGCGATCCTGCCGTTGCTGTTGTTGCCGCTGATCATGTATTTCCTGCCGGAGTCGGTGGGCTTCATGTTGCGTCAGGGGCGAAATGAAGAGGCGCGCAACGTTCTGCAACGCATTGATCCCGCTTACGTCGCGCAAACGTCTGATCAATTGCACATGGCTGAAGTGAAGGGCACGGGCACTCCGGTGTTGCAGCTGTTCCGCGAGGGCCGTGCGTTGCGTACGCTGATGCTGTGGCTGGCGTTCTTCTGCTGCCTGTTGATGGTCTACGCGTTGAGTTCCTGGTTGCCGAAGCTGATGGCGAATGCCGGTTACAGTCTGGGTTCGAGTTTGTCGTTCCTGCTGGTATTGAATTTCGGGGCGATTTTCGGCGCTGTGGGCGGCGGGGTATTGGGCGACAAACTCAATCTGCCGAAAGTGCTGGCGGGGTTTTTTGCCATGGCGGCGGTGTCGATCACCCTGTTGGGCTTTAACAGCCCGATGCCGGTGTTGTACCTGCTGATCGCCATTGCCGGCGCCACTACCATCGGTTCGCAGATTCTGTTGTACGCCTGCGCCGCGCAGTTTTACTCCATGACCATTCGATCCACCGGCCTGGGCTGGGCTTCGGGCATCGGACGCAACGGCGCCATTGTCGGTCCGCTGCTGGGCGGTGCCTTGCTCGGGATCAGCCTGCCCCTGCAACTGAACTTCATGGCGTTTGCCGTGCCCGGTGCGGTGGCGGCCCTGGCCATGACCGTGTTCGCCATCAGCAGCCGTCGCAGCGCCTTGAGCGTCAGCCCGGCGCTGCCAGCGACCGGTGCCTGAGTCATGAAACGGTTTTTCCAGGACTTCTCGCTATCAGCGGCCGTGGCTGGATTCATCGCCACGGTGATTTCCTACGCCGGGCCGCTGGTGATCATCTTTCAGGCGGCTGAAGCGGCAGATCTTTCTCGGCAAGTGTTGTCGTCCTGGATCTGGGCGATCTCCATCGGCAGCGCTGTGCTCGGAATCGGTTTGAGCCTGCGCTACCGCGTCCCGGTGATCATCGCCTGGTCGGCGCCGGGCTCGGCGTTGCTGGTGGCGCTGTTGCCGGAAATTTCCATGGCGCAGGCGGTCGGCGCTTATCTGGTGAGCAGCCTGATCATTTTCCTGGTCGGCATTTCCGGAGCTTTTGACCGGATCATCAGCAAGCTTCCCGCCGCCATTGCCGCGGCGATGCTGGCGGGGATCCTGTTCAGTTTCGGTACCGGGTTGTTTGTGTCGATGCAGCACAAGCCGTTGCTGGTGCTGACCATGTTTGCCAGCTACCTGGTGTGCAAGCGGGTGATGCCGCGTTATGCGGTGATGATGGTGTTGCTGGTGGGCTGTTCGATTGCCGCATTCACTGGCGATTTGCATCGTGAAGCGTTGGTGATCGGCCTGGCCACGCCGGTGTGGATCACGCCCGAGTTCAGCCTGGGTGCAATCCTGAACATCGCCTTGCCGCTGGTGATGGTGGCGCTGACCGGTCAGTTCGTGCCCGGTATGGCGGTGCTGCGCGCCAGCGGTTATCCGACGCCGGCCAGCCCGATCATCGCCAGCAGTGCGCTGGGCACGGCGCTGCTGGCGCCGTTCGGTTGCCATGGGCTGAATCTGGCGGCGATCACCGCCGCGATCTGCACCGGTCGCGAAGCCCACGAAGACCCACGCAAACGCTATGTAGCCGGGGTTGTGGGCGGCCTCTGCTACCTGCTGCTCGGGATCTTCGGTGCCACGCTGGTTTCGCTGTTTTCGGCGTTCCCCAAAGAGTTGATCGCGGCGCTGGCCGGGTTGGCGTTGTTCGCCGCCATTGCCTCGGCGTTAACGGGCGCGATGGCTGTGCCGAGCGATCGTGAAGCCGCGCTGGTGACCTTTCTGATCACGGCCTCGGGCATGTCTTTGTATGGCTTGTCCGCGGCGTTTTGGGGATTGATTTTCGGCATGGTCACCCATGTGCTGTTGAACGTCCGTCGCGAATCCGCTGCAACTGAAGCTCTTCAACCTGTCGATCAAAAACAATAAGAGAAAGACAATGAAACAGAGTCTCCCAACAACCGGTTCAGCGTTGTCCCTGGCTGTCGTCTCGGGTTTTTCCACGGGCGCAATGGCCGCAGAAAAAGGCTTTATCGAAGACACCACAGCGACGTTGCAGGCGCGCAACTATTACTTCAGCCGTGACTATTCCGACATCGTCGGCGCCAACCGGCAATCGAAGGCCGAGGAGTGGGCGCAAGGCTTCATTCTCAATGTGAAATCCGGTTACACCCAGGGTACCGTCGGCTTCGGTGTGGACGTCATTGGCCTGCTCGGCCTCAAGCTCGACAGTGCCCCTGACCGGACCAATACCGGTTTGTTGCCGGTGCAGGACGACGGCCGTGCGGCGGACAACTACAGCCGTCTGGAGGGCGCATTGAAAATGCGCTACTCCAGAACCGAGCTGAAAGTCGGTGAGCTGCAACCCAATCTGCCGGTATTGGTGTTCAGCGATATTCGCCTTCTGCCTCCGAGTTACCAGGGCGCAAGCATTACTTCCAACGAGATCAATGGCCTGACCCTGCAAGGTGGTCATTTGCGTTCAACCAGCCTGCGCAACGAGGCTGGCGATGAGAAGATGCAAGCCATGCTTGGCCACGTTCCGCAGCGTCAGGCCAGCAGTGACGGGTTCAATTTTGCCGGTGCTGATTACGCTTTCAACGAAAAGCGCACCTCGGTCAGCGCCTGGTACGGTCAGCTGGAAGATATCTACAACCAGCGCTTCCTCGGTCTGAAGCACAGTGAGCCTTTGGGCGACTGGATTCTCGGCGCCAATCTCGGTTACTTCGATTCGCGCGAGGACGGCAAAAAATCGCTGGGCAACATCGACAACCAGGCGTTCTTCTCGTTGCTGTCGGCCAAGCGTGGCGGCCATACGTTTTATGTCGGCTATCAGGGCATGTTCGGTGACAGCGCGTTCCCGCGGGTATTTGCCAACATCTCGCCGCTGGGCAACGAAGTGCCGACCTACGAGTTCGCCTACACCGATGAACGTTCCTGGCAGGCGCGCTATGACTATGATTTCGCGGCGCTCGGGGTTCCGGGGCTGACCAGTACCGTGCGCTACATCAGTGGTAACAATGTCGATACCGGGCAAGGCTTCGAAGGCAAGGATCGCGAGCGAGACCTGGACATCGGCTATGTGCTGCAGAGCGGCAGTCTCAAGGGTTTGGGCATACGCGTGCGCAATGCCATGGCGCGATCCAACTACCGCAGCGATATCGATGAGAACCGCTTGATCTTCAGTTACACCTGGACCTTGTTATGAAGCGCTGATCACAGATTGCTGGTGCAATCACCCATGACGTCGTAGGTCACGCGATGGGTCTGGCCCTGATGATCGATGTACACCATGGTCGCCGGTACAACCCCGCAGGCGGTCGCTGTGTCGGACACCGAAACCACCTTGGCGATGTCCAGTGGCTGCGCCGGGTTGTACATCACCGCGGCAGGTTGGTTGTCGGCAGCCATGGCCGAGGTGGCGATGACGGTCAGCAACAGGCTGATCAACGTTTTCATGCTGGCGTGCTCCGGTTCGGTTTCATGGGTAAATTTTAGTCTTCGCCAGCGTCCGATAAAGGGGCGAATGCCGGATGCAGTCTTGCGTAAAACGTAACAATCACGGCCTGCTCTGTGCAGCGTTGGCGAAATTGTTCGCCAGGTATGAGGCGGTCATCGACGATCTGCAGCATTGGGCATGAGATCGAAAGGGGCGGTGTAGACTGGAGGCCTGTCCGCCTACAGCAAGAAAAGGGAGTGCGCCCCGTCATGATCGGTGCCGAGTTACTGTCTTGCGCAACCCTCACCGTGGGTTGGTTGATCTACGTACCGGTTTTGATTTGGGCCGCTGCGCGTGCGCCTTGGGTCGAACTGTTCACCGACAGTCGTCGCCAGCATTTGCTGTTCGGGACGGTGTTCGCGTTGTTTCTGTTGTGGTTGGTACGGCGCGATTTCGATACCGGCGTGTCTTACCACTTCATCGGCATGACGGCGGTGACCCTGCTGCTGGACTGGCCGCTGGCACTCGTCGGCGGGTTGGTGGCGCAGATGGGGCTGGTGCTGCTGGGGCGTCAGGACCTGGCCGCTGTCGGGGTCAACGGCGCCTTGTTGATCGCCTTGCCGGTGCTGGTGACCGAATGCTGCGCAATCCTTGTGGAGCGCGCGCAGCCGCGTAACCCCTTCGTGTACATCTTCGTTTCCGGATTTTTTGCGGCGGCTCTGTCGGCGTTACTGTGCCTGCTGCTGGCGCTTTGGTTGCTGTGGTTCGACGAACGTTTCGCCATGCCGTACTGGCTGGAAGATTTCGTCGGTTACCTGTGGCTGATCATTTTTCCGGAGGCGTTCATCAACGGCATGGTGGTCAGCGCGTTGGTGGTGTTCTGTCCCGAGTGGCTGGAGACCTTCAACCGCACGCGCTATCTGTCGGCGCCGTGGAAGGACGACGATCCCAAATCTTGATGAGCCCGGGATCGTCGTTGCGACGGCTCAGTGGCGCGGATCGAAATCGCCGCTGAACAGTTCGTCCTCGGCATCGGGGGCGACCGGAATTTTATGCTCTTCCGACGCCCAGGCGCCGAGGTCGATGAGTTTGCAACGGTCCGAGCAGAACGGCCGGAATTTACTCTCTGCGCTCCATTCCACAGGGGCGCCGCAGGTCGGGCATTCGACGGTTGGGGTTTGGCTCATGACTGGCCTCCACGCAAAGTTAGGTAAAAGTGATGCAGGCGTTCGACCTCGCTGTGCAGCCAGGCGAGGTCGCGGTCATTGACCACCACATCGTCGGCATGGCTGATGCGATCCTGACGGCTGGACTGCGCCTTGAGAATCGCGTGGATCTGCTGTTCGCTGGTCTTGTCGCGCTGCAAGGTGCGTTCGATCTGTAGCTGTTCAGGGGCATCGATGACCAGCACCCTTTGGGTCATCGCGTATTGGCCGGACTCGATCAGCAGTGGTGATACCAGGATCGCGTAAGGTGATTTTGCCAGTGCCAGGTGATGGGCGATTTCTTCACCGATCAGCGGATGCAGCAAGGCTTCCAGCCAGCGACGTTCATCCGGGACTTCGAAGATCAGATTGCGCAACGCGGCGCGATCCAGTTGGCCATCGGCCTGCAATACGGCGGGGCCGAAGTGTTCGGCGATTTTCGCCAGCGCTGGCC
This sequence comes from Pseudomonas sp. Sample_16, assembly GCF_004307665.1. Classification (NCBI taxonomy): domain Bacteria; kingdom Pseudomonadati; phylum Pseudomonadota; class Gammaproteobacteria; order Pseudomonadales; family Pseudomonadaceae; genus Pseudomonas; species Pseudomonas sp. Sample_16. Next base: position 9,039 of record NZ_RCOB01000217.1, on the reverse strand, counting down.
GGCCCGGTTCCACCACCCAGCGTGCGGCGTGATCGGCATCGACCGCGTGCACACCCAGGTCGATGAAATGCTGGGCAGCCGCGCTTTTGCCGCTGCCAATGCCGCCGGTCAGGCCGAGAATCCAGGGTTTTTCCACAGGGGTATTCATTTCAAACCGACAAACTGCCAATAGAAGTCGGTTATTTGACCACCCCAGAGCAAGGCAATCCAGCCGGCAATTGCCAGATAGGGGCCAAAGGGGATCGGCGTCGACGTTCTGGCGTTGCGCACACGCAGGTAAATCACGCCAACAACAGCGCCCACCAGGGACGACAACAGGATCGTCAGCGGCAGAATCTGCCAGCCGCCCCAGGCGCCAAACATCGCCAGCAGCTTGAAATCTCCATGACCCATGCCGTCCTTGCCAGTGAGCAGCTTGAACAGCCAGAACACCGACCAGAGCGCCATGTAACCGGCAATCGCGCCCCACAACGCATCAGGCAACGGCACGAACAGAGCGAAACTGTTGACGATCAACCCCAGCCACAGCAAGGGCAGTACCAGCACATCCGGCAACAGTTGGTGCTCGGCGTCGATCAGGCTCATGGCCAACAGGCCCCAGCTGAGGGCTAATGCCATGCACGCTTGCCAGCCGAAACCGAAATGCCAGGCAATGAATGCCGACCCGAGGCCGCAGGCCAGTTCGATCAGCGGATAACGCTTGCTGATCGGTGCTGCACAACCCGAGCAGCGCCCGCGCAGGAACAGGAAACTGAGCAGTGGAATGTTTTCCCACGGGCGAATCCGGTGGCCGCACTGTGGGCAATGGGAGTGCGGCAGCATCAGGTTGAACGTCGGCAGCGGCGATTCGCCGGGCAGGCCGAGGATTTCATGGGCCTGCACGCGCCATTCGCGCTCGAGCATTTTCGGCAGGCGCCACACCAGTACGTTGAGAAAGCTGCCGACCAGCAGGCCGATCACCCCGGCGATCACTACGAACGCCAGCGGGTGTTGAATCAATATTTCGCTCAAGGGCATGTCAGATCGCTGAACCGAGTTGGAAGATGGGCAGGTACATGGCAACCACCAATCCCCCGACGATAACACCCAGCACCACCATGATGAACGGTTCCATCAGGCTGGTGAGGTTATCGACCATGTTGTCGACCTCGTCTTCGTAGAACCCGGCGACTTTGTCGAGCATGTCGTCCAGTGCACCGGACTCCTCGCCGATGGCGGTCATCTGCACCGCCATGTTTGGAAAAATGCCGGATGTACGCATGGAGAAATTCAGCTGCATGCCCGTCGACACGTCTTGCTTGATGCGCAGTACCGCACGCTTGAACACGATGTTGCCGGTGGCCCCGGCCACCGACTCCAGGGCTTCCACCAACGGTACGCCGGCGGCGAAAGTGGTCGACAGCGTGCGGGCAAAACGTGCCACGGCGGACTTGTACATCAACGTGCCCACCAGCGGCAGCTTCAGCAGCCAGGCGTCCGTGCGATCGCGAAAGCCCTGTGACGTCCTGAAGGCGTGGCGCACTCCAAAAATCGCCGCAATCAGCGCGCCGAGCATGACCCACCACCAGTCCTGCATGAACCGTGAAAGGCCGATGACCATGACGGTGAACGCTGGCAGTTCGGCACCGAAGCCTTCGAACACCGACTGGAACTGTGGCACCACCTTGACCAGCAAAATGCCGGTCACGATGATCGCGACGAACACCACCACCAGCGGGTAGGTCATGGCTTTCTTGATCTTGGCCTTGAGACTTTCGCTCTTTTCCTTGTAGGTCGCTACCCGTTCCAGCAGCGTATCCAGCGCGCCGGCCTGCTCACCGGCGTCCACCAGGTTGCAGTACAGCTCATCGAAGTATTGCGGTTTTTTGCGCAAGGCGGCGGCGAAGCTGTTGCCCGCCGCGACTTCCTGTTTCACCTCGTCCACCAGCTTGCGCATCATCGGGTTGTCGAAGCCTTCGCCGATGATGTCGAACGATTGCAGAAGCGGTACACCGGCTTTCATCATGGTCGCCATTTGCCGGGTGAAGAGGGCAATGTCGTGGGCCTTGATGCGTTTGCCCATGTCGAAAATCGACGTGGTTTTCTTGCGTACCTTGCCGGGGTTGATGCCTTGCTTGCGCAGTTGGGCCTTGACCAGCGCCGGGTTCTGCCCACTCAGCTCACCGCTGATTTTAGTGCCTTTGCGGTCTGTGCCTTCCCAGGCATACACGCTGATTTTCGCTGCCTTGACCGCCATGTTCAGTCCTTGGTGACCCGATTGATTTCTTCCAGGCTGGTGATGCCCTGCATGGCCTTGAGCAGCCCTGAGGTGCGCAGGTCGTTGAAACCATCCTTGCGCATCTGGTCATCGATTTGCAGTGCGTTGCCTTCGGCCATGATCAGCCGTTGCAGGTCCGGCGTGTTCTTCACCACTTCATAAATCCCCACTCGCCCTTTGTAACCGCCATTGCAGTGATCGCAACCGACCGGTCCATAGATCGTGAAGGTGCCGATGCGTTCCTCAGGAAAGCCTTCCTTGATTAACGCTTCGCGGGGAATTTCCAGCGGAACGCGGCAATGGCTGCACAACTTGCGCGCCAGGCGCTGGGCAATGATCAGGCTGACGGAGGTGGCGATATTGAAACCCTGGATGCCCATGTTGTGCAGACGGGTCAAGGTTTGCGCGGCGCTGTTGGTGTGCAGGGTCGACAGCACCAGGTGCCCGGTCTGCGCAGCCTTGATGGCGATTTCGGCGGTTTCGAGGTCGCGAATTTCGCCGACCATGATCACGTCCGGGTCCTGCCGCAGGAATGAACGCAGCGCCTGGGCGAAATCCATGCCCTGTTTCGGGTTGACGTTGACCTGGTTGATGCCTTCCATGTTGATTTCGACCGGGTCTTCGGCGGTCGAAATATTGATATCCACGGTATTGAGAATGTTCAGCCCTGTGTAGAGCGAAACCGTTTTACCCGAGCCCGTGGGGCCGGTCACCAGAATCATTCCCTGCGGCTGTTTCAGCGCAGCCATGTACAGGTCTTTCTGGTCCGGCTCGTAACCGAGGGCGTCGATGCCCATTTGCGCGCTGGTGGGGTCGAGAATCCGGATGACCACTTTCTCGCCCCACAGTGTCGGCAGGGTATTGACCCGGAAGTCGATGGATTTGCTTTTGGACAGACGCATCTTGATCCGGCCGTCCTGGGGTCTGCGGCGTTCGGAGATGTCGAGGCTGGCCATGACCTTCAATCGTGCGGCGATGCGGTTGGCCAATTGGAACGGCGGCCGGGCGACTTCATGCAACACGCCATCGGTGCGCATCCGCACGCGGTAGTTCTTTTCGTAGGGCTCGAAGTGCAGGTCTGAAGAACCGCTCCTGATCGCATCGAGCAGCATTTTATGGACGAAACGCACCACCGGTGCGTCATCGGCCTCCTGACCGCCGATAGCGTCCTGGCGTTTGTCGTCGGTGGTCTCGATGTCGAGGCCATCGAGGTCTACATCGGCGATGTCTTCCAGGCCAGAGCCATGGCTGTCGAAGAACTTCTCGATGGCATCGCTGAGTTTGTCGTCTTCGACCAGGATCGCTTCGGTCGTGAGCCCGGTGCTGAACTGGATGTCATTGATGGCTTGATGGTTGGTCGGGTCGGAAACGCCGACGAACAACTTGTTGCCACGGCGCCAGAGGGGCAGGGCGTGATGCTGGCGGACCAGTTTCTCGCTGACCAGGCCTTTGGGCTGAATATCCTTGTCCAGGGTATGCAGGTCGAGCAGGGCCATGCCGAAATGTTCCGAGGCGATCTCGGCAACCTGGCGGCTTTTAACCAGCTTGTTCTGGACCAGGTAGGTCACCAGGGAAATACGGTTGCGTTGGGCTTGTTGATACGCCTGTTGCGCGCTTTTGTCAGTGAGCAGCTCGGCCAGGACCAATTGCTTGGCCAGACCGCTGAGGGCGATGTCATTCATTGGGATACCGGACGCAGACATTTAATGACTTATAGCCTAGTCAAGCAACGGAACCAAACCAGCAGCGCCGAGGTGACAAAAAGTGTCAGATAGTGCGGATCCTGGGAGTAGGAAAGGTCTTCAAGGCTGGCGAGTACCCCGCCAACAGGGCGTGCAGGGCTTGGCATGGGCTGTGCTGCGACAGGTTCAGATCATGAGATTTCGACTCATGCACGGAGGCTGTCTATGAACACTCAAAAAGGTTTTACCCTGATCGAGTTGCTGATCGTGGTGGCGATCATCGGGATTCTCGCGACGTTTGCGATACCGGCGTATTCCAAGTATCAGGCGCGGGCCAAGGTCACGGCGGGGCTGGCGGAGATTTCGGCGTTGAAGGTGCCTTTTGAGGACGTTATCAATCAAGGGACCGACCCTGATCTAACCAAGGTAGGCGGAACTGCGACTACGGCTAATTGCACTACGACCGCGTCGGGCAAGGCTGTTGATGGAACTGGCACGATCGCTTGCACGATTCTAAATGCGCCAGGGCCGGTACTGAACAAGACCATCACTCTTACGCGTGCTCTGACCGGGTGGACCTGTACGACCACTGTGGATCAGGAATATGCACCTAAAGGCTGCACCAAAGTCTGACCTTTTTTGGTATATCCACCCCTGCTTATGCAGGGGTTTTTTTTCGCGTCAGGCAGTTGGATTGAGTATTGATAAAAATTGCCGAAATTTCATGGCCTTAGGCCTGCGAGAAAACCCGCAACTTGCATGTAGATAAAGTTCAACTCATGCATTTTGCACGAATCCGAAAAATTGCGCTTTTCATAACTTACTGATTTTTAAGGATTTAACGTTTGTCTCAAACTTGGCACAGCGTTCGCAATATCTCTGGTAACCCTGCTGACATGAACCCAGCAGACTTTCCAGAAAAACAGGAGTTACTCGTATGAAGAAGTTCGCTATCTCTGCCGCTGCTGCTACCGCGCTGACCCTGACCATGGCCAACGTTGCATTTGCCCAGACTCAGGCCACTCAAGCACCGATGATGCTGGCCGCCGGTGAAGTCACCGAAGCGAAAGAGGATGTTTCCGATACCTGGATCACTACCAAAGTCAAATCAGACCTGATTACCGAAAAAGGCATCCCAGGTACCGATATCAAAGTTGAAACCAACAAAGGCGTCGTGTCCCTGTCGTCCACCGTTGCGGTGACCGATGCTCAGAAAGACACCGCCGTGGCGATCACCAAAAAAATCAAAGGCGTCAAAGCAGTATCCGCTGACGGCCTGAAATCCGAGTAAGGCTAGGCTTCTCGCCTGGACCGGGAGAAGACGCGATAGACGGGCCGAGTCATACGTCTATCGCTTCTTGAGTGTTCATGCGAACGGCCACAAGGACGTGGCCATTACAGGCCCCGGCATTCGTGTCGGGGCCTGTTCTATTTCAAGATCAATGCAAAACCCTGTGGGAGCCGGCTGATATCTGCCGAACATGCCGCAATCCTTGTAGGAGCCAGCCTGCTGGCGAAAAACGTCCAGACACCGCAGGCTCGCTCCTTCATGGGTTCTATTGGCTGCCTTAATTCCCGCGCTTGCTGGTGATCTGCACCAGCCGATTTCCTTCAAAGCGCAAGTACTGGTACATCCCGCCATTCGGACCGTAAGTCCATTCCTCGACCTGGAACTCTTCCCGTCGATTGGCACTGCGCTTGTAACCGAGCAAATCGCGGCTGACCGGGTCGCCACATTTTTGCAGCACCTCACTGGAGCGGTCACCGACGCTGATCAGTTGGCTGCCACAGCGCAAAGTATCCGCCGCCCAGGCCTGGCTCGCCGCTGCCGTCAACGCCAGTGCTAGCAGGCGATGCTTGTACATCACTCGGCGTCCAGATGCATTGGCGTGACGACCTTGCCGTCTTTTTCGGCTTCGCCCAACTGTGCGTCGATGAAGTACACACGGTCATCGGCGAGCTGACCTTTGTCGACCAGATAATCCTTGATGCTGCTGGCCCGGTCCTGGCCTAACTGACGCAGCAGCACATCGCTGGAGCTCCAGAACTGAATGACGCCTTCACGCATCTTCGCTGTGCGTTCTTCCTTGCCCAGGTCTTTCCATTCGGCCGGTGGCTGGGTTTTCAGGCGTGTGCGGTAGATGCCTTCGAGCAACGGCCCTTTTTCGCTGTCCGGAACATCCAGCAACGACGCTTGGGCCGGGACTTTATCGCCTCGACGCTGGAGCATTTTGTAGTAGTTGTATTGGTATTCCCGCTCCAGACGCTGCTCGGCGATCAGCGGACCATCGCTGCTTTTCGCCGCCGTACCTTCGATTTCCAGGCGCAGGGCCGGGCGCTCCTTGAGCGCCTTCGACAGTTTGTCCAGGGCACCTTCGGCATCCTTGCTCAGATCGCTGGAACCGGGCGCGAACGACACGCTGCCAAGATCTTCCGAACCTCCCCCCGAGACCAGACCGCCAATCAGTTTGAACGGCGCGGCAGCGGCCTTGACGATCAGGTTGCGCAGGGTCTGCCAGACAATCGGCATGATGCTGAACTGTGGGTTGTTGAGATCGCCGGTGACTGGCAGTTCGATGGAAATCTTGCCGTCGACATCCTTGAGCAGAGCAATTGCGAGTTTCAGCGGCAGGCTGACGGCGTCGGGGCTGTCGACTTTTTCACCCAGTTGCAACTGTTCGACCACCACTTTGTTTTCGGCTTTCAGCTGGCCCTTGGTGATTTGGTAATGCAGGTCGAGGTTCAGCCGGCCCTTGCGGATGCGATAGCCGGCAAACTTGCCGGAGTAAGGCGTCAGCGTGGTCAGTTCCACTCGTTTGAAACTGGTAGCGATATCGAGGCTGGCCATCGGATCGAACGGGTTGACCGCACCTTTGATGGTCACCGGTGCATAGCGGTCGACCTTGCCTTTGACGTCGACACTGGCCGGCTTCGCCTGGCGGCTGTCAATGGTGCCGATCTGGCCGTTGAGCTGCTGGATGGCGGTGGCGAAATTCGGCGTCAGGCTGAAGTCGGCGAAGTTGGCCGAGCCGTCATTGATGGCAATGCCGCCAATGTGAATACCCAGCGGTTTGTCTTTGCTGGCGGCGGGTTTGGCGACGGCAGGTTTGGCGGCGGTGTCAGGGGGTTGCGGGATCAACAAGTCATCGACGTTGGTGGTGCGGTCATCGTTGATCATGAAGCGTACATAGGGTTGCAGCAGGTTGATCTTGTCGATCGACAGGCTGTCGCCATGCTGATAATTCAGGCCTTCGACCATCACCTGCTGCCACTTGAGGAAGTCGCGGGTTTTCAGGGTGTCGAGGGTATGCAGTTGATCGACCTGGGCGCGACCGGTGACGCTGAAAGCCAGCGGCTCGGTGCTTTTCAGGTTGACCGCCAGATCGCTGCCGAGCATGCCGCTGCGCAACTCCAGGCGAATGAACGGGCTGATGTAGGACTGGGCGACGCGCAGGTCGATGTCCTTGGTCTGCACGTTCAGCCTGGCGCTGATCGGCGCCAGGTTGACCTCGCCATCGGCCATCAGCTTGCCTTGCTTGCCGACACCGGTGTCGAGCTTGAGCAGGAAGGGTGAACCATTGAGGCTGTCGAATTTCTGCAGGTCGAGATTCAGCGGACCCAGTTCCAGCGCCACCGCAGGCTGGGCCTTGCGGTCTGCCAAGTGCACCTGGTAATCGCGCAGTTGCACGTCATTGAGCAGCACTTGCCAGGGCTTGCTCGGGACGGGGTCCGCTTTCGGCGAGTCAGCGGCAGCGGGCGTGTTGGTCGGTTCGGCGTTCGCTTTGGCGGCGGGTTTGGAAGGCTGGCTGGCGAACAGTTTCTGCCAGTCGAGCTGGCCATCGGCTTCCAGCGCGGCCCAGGTTTCCAGTTTGTGGCTGCGAATCTTGCCGACCACCACTTGTTGCTTGGCCAGGTCGACGGTGGTTTCGCTGACGTCCAGACGCTCAAGCCTGACCAGCGGCCGACCGTCCGGCGCCTTGATCGCGAAGGGGGCGATGGTGGCCGAGACGTTGCTCAGCAGCAGTTCGGTTTCCTTGGACAGGTTGAGCTTGTAGTCGGTGCTGATGCTCATGACACCGCTTTCGAGGTCCAGCGGGACAGCGTCGCGCACATAGGGCCAGAAGGCTTTCATCTTGCCATCGGTGATTTTCAGCTTACCTTCGGAGGCAATCGGGATCAGGCTGAAGTTACCGGTCCAGTCGATTTGCCCGCCGTTGGGGCCGACGGCCACCAGGGTCATATCGGCGCTGTCTTCGGGCAGGGTGCTGAGGTTTTTCAGCTCGAAATCGAGTGAGTCGTAGATGAATTCGATGGGCTCGCTGGGCCGGGCATCCTCAAAGTGCACGGCACCGCCAGCCAGCTTGATCCGTTCGATGCGCAACGGAAACGGCTTGGCATCCGGGTCGGCGGGTGTCGGTTCGCTGGCCGGAATCTTGAAGAGCCCGAGCAGGTTGAGTTTGCCGTCCTTACTGAAGAGGATTTCGGTCTTGGACTTGTCCAGTTCGATATCCGACAGATGCAGCGCCTTGGTCCACAGGCTATCGAGTTGCAAATTGGCGTATAGACGTTCGAAGCCGATTTGCTCTTTGCCGGGCTCGCCAATGCTCAGACCCCAGAGCGTGACTTCGAGGCTGAACGGGTTGAGTTCGATCCGCTGGAGCGTGGCGGGCATCGTGGAATAATTGGCCAATTGCTGGTTGGCGATGCGCAGGGCAATGCCCGGCAAAATCAAGAAGCCCAGCAAACTGTAGAGGGCCAGAGCAGTCAACAAGGCGCCGACGGCGCGAATCAATCCTTTGTACATGCGTGGCTTCATCTGTGTGAATCGGAGTGCCTTGGAGTATGGCACGCGATTCCGGTTCCGAAGCAATCAGCCTGTTCAGCTTTTTTCAGATTTATCTGACACGGATCAAAGCTGCAGGATCAGGGTTTTCAGCGGTGGTTGTTGGTCCATGGACGGAAAATCGGCACCCGGTTTCATGACCGTCCACTCGCGCACCGGCCGTCCTGCTTTCTCGGCGCAACGCAAAACCTGTTCACGCCAATCGTCCATGCTGACTTTCGCCAGGTTGTTGCAGCAGATCAGCACGCCGTCGTCGG
>NZ_RCOB01000215.1:0-16514 GCF_004307665.1 Pseudomonas sp. Sample_16 | reverse complement strand
CATTGCCGTTGGTGATGACCGAAAAGGACGCGGTGAAGTGCCGTGCCTTCGCCGCTGCCGACTGGTGGTACCTGGCGGTCGATGCTGTGCCGACGCCGGCCTTCGTGGCCTGGTTCGATACGCAATTGATGCGCCTGTTGCCGGCTCGTCTCTTGCCTTAAATCCGTTTTTATCCAGGGAATGCTCATGGACACCAAATTGCTCGACATCCTCGCTTGCCCGGTCTGCAAAGGCCCGCTCAAGCTCAGCGCCGACAAGACCGAGCTGATCAGCAAGGGCGCTGGTCTCGCGTACCCGATTCGCGATGGCATTCCGGTGATGCTCGAAACCGAAGCCCGCACCCTGACCACCGACGAGCGTCTGGATAAATGACCACAGCCTTTACCGTTGTCATTCCATCGCGCTACGCCTCCACCCGTTTGCCCGGCAAACCGCTGCTGTTGATCGCCGGCAAGCCGATGATCCAGCACGTCTGGGAACAGGCAAGCAAAAGCAGCGCCCAGCGTGTGGTGGTTGCCACTGATGACGCGCGCATCGTCGAGGCCTGCGAGGGCTTTGGTGCCGAAGTGGTGCTGACCCGTGAAGACCACAACTCCGGCACCGATCGCCTGGCGGAAGTCGCGGCGAAACTGGGCCTTGCTCCTGACGCTATCGTAGTCAATGTCCAGGGTGATGAGCCGTTGATCCCGGCGAGCGTGATCGATCAAGTCGCCGCCAACCTGGCTCTGCATACCGAAGCGCGCATGGCCACCCTGGCCGAGCCGATCGACGACGTGGAAACCCTGTTCAATCCCAACGTGGTGAAAGTGGTCAGCGACCTCAATGGCCTGGCGCTGACCTTCAGTCGTGCCACGCTGCCATGGGCACGGGACGCGTTCGCCCAGAGCCGCGAGCAATTGCCGGAAGGCGTGCCGTATCGTCGCCATATCGGCATCTACGCCTACCGCGCCGGTTTCCTGAATGACTTCGTCAGCTGGGGGCCATGCTGGCTGGAAAACACCGAGTGCCTGGAACAGTTGCGGGCCCTGTGGCACGGCGTGCGCATTCACGTCGCCGATGCGCTGATCGCGCCACCTCCGGGCGTCGATACTGTTGAAGACCTTGAGCGCGTTCGTCGCCTGCTGGAGGCCTGATGCGGGTTCTGTTTGTCTGCCTGGGCAACATCTGCCGTTCACCCACGGCTGAAGGCGTGTTGCGCCACAAACTGCGTGAGGCGGGGCTGGCCGGTCAGGTCGAAGTCGCCTCCGCCGGCACCGGTGACTGGCACGTCGGCAGGGCGCCGGACAAGCGCAGCCAGGCGGCGGCGAAGCTGCGTGGCTACGATCTGTCAGCCCAACGCGCCCAGCAAGTGACCAAAGCTGATTTCGCCACCTACGACCTGATCCTGGCGATGGACAACAGCAATCTGCTCCACCTCAAGGCTTTGCAACCGGCAAAGGGCAAGGCTGAGCTGGATTTGTTCCTGCGCCGCTATCAGGTGGAAATCGACGAAGTCCCGGACCCGTATTACGACGGCGACCAAGGCTTTGAGCAGGTGCTGGATCTGATCGAGCGCGCCAGTGATTTGCTGGTGATCGAGCTGAAGGGACGGTTATGAGTTTGCAGGTTCGGTCGCAGGTTTCGCTCAAGCCGTTCAACAGCTTTGGCGTGGATGTCCAGGCCCGGTTGTTTGCCCAGGCCCATAGTGACGCCGATGTACGGGAGGCCTTGGCCTACGGGCTGGAGCATCAGGTGCCGGTGCTGGTAATCGGTGGTGGCAGCAATTTGCTGCTGACGGCGGATATCCAGTCATTGGTGCTGCGCATGGCCACCCGCGGGATTCGTGTGGTGAGCGACGATGGCAACAACGTGGTGATTGAGGCCGAGGCCGGTGAGCCTTGGCATCCGTTTGTGCAGCACACGTTGGCACAGGGCTTGTCAGGCCTGGAAAACCTCAGCCTGATTCCCGGCACCGTCGGTGCAGCACCCATGCAGAACATCGGCGCTTACGGGGTCGAGATCAAGGACGTATTCGCCGGTCTGACCGCGCTTGATCGCCAGAGTGGCGAACTGCGCGACTTCAGCCTGCAAGAGTGCAACTTCGCCTACCGCGACAGTTTGTTCAAACAGCAACCGGGGCGCTGGCTGATTTTGCGCGTTCGCTTTGCCCTCAACCGTGTCGCGCCATTGCATCTGGAATACGGCCCGGTGCGTCAGCGCCTGACCGAGCAAGGCATCGAACACCCGACCGCCAGCGATGTCAGCCAGGCCATTTGCAGCATTCGCAACGAAAAACTGCCGGACCCGGCGGTACTGGGCAATGCCGGCAGTTTCTTCAAGAATCCGTTGGTGCCAGCGGCGCTTGTCGCGCAGCTCAAAATCCAATACCCGGATCTGGTGGCCTATGCGCAACCCGACGGGCAGATGAAAATCGCCGCCGGTTGGCTGATCGAGCGGGCAGGCTGGAAAGGTTTCCGTGATGCCGACGCGGGCGTGCATAAATTGCAGGCGCTGGTGCTGGTCAACTACGGCAGCGCCACGGGGTTGCAATTGCTCGACCTGGCGCAGCGTATTCAGAAAGACATTTCAGAACGTTTTCATGTCGAATTGGAAATGGAGCCGAACCGGTATTGAAGCTAAGCTTTCAGGACTGATTCTCAAGCCCTGCACAATGACCATTGTGCAGGGCTTTTTTGTTAATGCTGGGTTAACTTAGTCAGCTAACGATGCAAACGATTTGTTCTACCAAAGGCCCGGTGCAGACGCTGCCGTTTGCGCAAGAGAGCCGATTAGCCTGAGCCGATCTGCGTTCCGAACCAAGATCCAACGGCAGATTGCTCGACCCCATAACTCAAGAAATATGCGGGCGTGCCCATGATTACCCTGAAACTCAACGGTCAAGACCATCAACTCGACGTCACCGAGGACATGCCGCTGCTCTGGGCTATCCGCGACGTGGCGGGCTATAACGGCACCAAATTCGGCTGCGGCATGGGCCTGTGCGGCGCGTGCACCATTCATATCGGAGGTGCGCCGGCGCGTAGTTGCATCACGCCGATCGGCTCGGTGGTCGGACAGAACGTCACCACCATCGACAACCTGCATGCCGACCCGGTAGGTAAAGTGGTGCAACAAGCCTGGCTCGATACGGCGGTGGCCCAATGCGGTTACTGCCAGGGTGGACAAATCATGTCCGCCACGGCCCTGCTCAAGACCAACCCGAACCCCAGCGACGAACAGATCGAAGAGGCGATGGTCGGCAATATCTGCCGCTGCGGCACTTATAACCGCATCAAGACCGCCATCCGCCAGGCATCCACCCACCTGAAGGAGGCCAAGGCATGAGCCAGTTACCAATGGATTTCGCCCTGAGCAACCTCAGTCGCCGTGGTTTTCTCAAGGGCGTGGGCGCTGCGGGTGCCCTGGTGGTTGCCGCAAGCTGGGGCTGGCAAGACGCGTTTGCCGAAGAAGTGAAGAAATTCGGCGCCGACGGCATGCCCAATGGTTGGGTGGATGACCCCAAGGTGTACGTCAGCATCGCCGCCGATGGCACGGTAACCGTTGTTTGCAACCGTTCGGAAATGGGCCAGGGCGTGCGCACCAGTCTGACCATGGTAGTTGCCGATGAACTGGAAGCTGATTGGGCGCGAGTCAAAGTGCGGCAGGCGCCGGGTGACGAAGTGCGCTTCGGCAACCAGGACACCGACGGTTCGCGCAGCATGCGCCACTGGTACGAGCCGATGCGCCGCTGTGGCGCCGCCGCGCGGACCATGCTGGAGCAGGCCGCTGCCGATCAGTGGAAAGTGCCGGTCGGCGAATGCCATGCGCAGCTGCACAAAGTCATCCACAAGCCGTCCGGCCGTGAACTGGAGTATGGCGCGCTGGCCGCAGCCGCCGGTGCCTTGGCCGTTCCGCCGCGGGACAGCCTGAAGCTCAAGCAACCGTCGGAATTTCGCTACATCGGCAAGGAAGGCAGCAAGGCCATCGACGGTGACGACATTGTCAACGGCCGGGCAGTGTATGGCGCCGATGTGCATTTCGACGGCATGTTGTACGCCACCATTGCCCGGCCTGCGGTCTACGGTGGCAAGGTCAAAAGCTTCGATGCCACTGCGGCGATGAAAGTCCCGGGCGTGGTCAAGGTGCTGCAGATCGAAAGTCGTCCGCTGCCATCGGAGTTCCAACCATTGGGCGGAATCGCCGTGGTGGCGAACAATACCTGGGCGGCGATCAAGGGCCGCGAAGCGCTGAAAATCGAGTGGGATGACGGCGCCAATGCCAGCTACGATTCGATCGCCTACCGCAAGGAACTCGAAGCCGCCTCCCTCAAGCCAGGCAAAGTCGTCCGCAATACCGGCAACATCGACGAAGCCATGAGCAGCGCCGACAGCACGCTGGAGGCCTCCTACTATCTGCCGCACCTGTCGCAATCGCCAATGGAGCCGATGGTCGCCATCGCTCGCTACAAGGATGGCGCCTGTGAAGCGTGGGGGCCAAGTCAGGCGCCACAGGTCACCCGCGAACGGATCGGCGAGCGTCTGGGTCTGCCGTTCGATAACGTCACGTTCAACGTGACCTTGCTTGGCGGCGGTTTCGGTCGCAAGTCCAAACCCGACTTCATCATCGAAGCGGCCATTCTCGCCAAAGAGTTTCCCGGCAAGGCTGTGCGTGTGCAATGGACCCGTGAAGACGATATCCATTGTTCCTACTTCCACACCGTCTCGGCCGAATACCTCAAGGCCAGCCTGAACAAGGACGGCCTGCCATCCGGTTGGCTGCACCGGACGGTTGCGCCGAGCATTACCGCATTGTTCGCGCCGGGCATGAATCACGAGGCGGCTTTCGAGTTGGGCATGGGCTTCACCAACATGGCCTACGCCATCCCGAATGTGCGCCTGGAAAACCCCGAAGCCACCGTGCACACCCGCGTGGGCTGGTATCGCTCGGTGTCGAACATCCCGCATGGTTTCGCGATCCAGAGCTTTATCGACGAACTGGCGCACAAGGCCGGGCAAGACCCGCTCAAGTACCAGATCAAGTTGCTTGGACCGGACCGGCAGATCGATCCGCGCACCCTGAGTGAGGAATGGAACTACGGCGAATCGCCCGAGCGCTATCCGATCGATACCGGGCGACTGCGTACCGTGCTGGAAACCGCTGCCAAAGCCGCGGGTTGGGGCCGCGAGTTGCCGAAGGGCCGGGGCCTGGGGCTGGCGGTACATTACAGCTTCGTCACCTACGTGGCGGCGGTGATCGAGGTCGAAGTCAAAGACGATGGCACGTTGCTCGTGCACAAGGCTGACATCGCCGTGGATTGTGGGCCGCAGATCAACCCCGAGCGGATTCGCGCGCAGTTTGAAGGCGCTTGCGTGATGGGGCTGGGCAATGCGGTGCTGGGCGAGATCAGCTTCAAGGATGGCAAGGTCCAGCAGGATAACTTCCACATGTACGAAGTGGCGCGCATGTCGCTGGCACCGAAGGAAGTCGCTGTGCATCTGGTCACACCACCAGGCACCGTACCCTTGGGCGGTGTGGGTGAGCCGGGTGTGCCGCCGATTGCCCCGGCGCTGTGTAACGCGATCTTCGCCGCCACCGGCAAACGCATTCGCGACCTGCCGGTTCGCTATCAACTGCAAGACTGGCGCAAGGCGCAAGCCTGATGGACAGCGTCGATCTGAACGTCCTGCGCAGCGTGCTGGAGTGGCGCCGCGCCGGAAAGCGAGTGGTGTTGTACAGCGTGGTCCAGACCTGGGGCACCGCGCCCCGGGCGCCGGGTGCGATGCTTGCGTTGCGCGAGGACGGTGTCGTGATCGGCTCAGTGTCCGGCGGTTGCGTCGAAGATGACCTGATTGCACGGTTGCATGACGGTCGAATACCCTCCGACGGGCCGCCGGTGCAGTTGATTACCTATGGCGTCACCCGCGAGGAGGCCGCACGTTTCGGTTTGCCCTGCGGCGGCACGTTGCGTTTGACCGAAGAGCGGGTCGGCGATGTGGATTGGGTGGCCGAGTTGCTGACGCGCTGCGAGGATCATCAAATCGTCGCGCGTTCGCTGGATATCGAATCGGGCAAAGTGCTTTTGCAAGCGGCCGACAAATCGGACGTGCTGACGTTTGATGGAAAGACGCTGCGGGCCATTTATGGTCCGCGCTGGCGCCTGCTACTGATCGGCGCGGGACAATTGTCCCGATATGTCGCCGAAATGGCACGACTGCTGGATTTCGAAGTGCTGATCTGCGATCCGCGCACTGAATTCGTCTACGGTTGGGAGGAACAGCACGGGCGCTTCGTCTCGGGCATGCCCGACGACGCAGTACTCAGCATCCAGACCGACGAGCGCACAGCGATTGTTGCGCTGACGCACGACCCGCGGCTGGACGACATGGCGCTGCTCACCGCCCTGGATTCCAAAGCATTCTATGTTGGCGCATTGGGCTCGCGGATCAACAGCCACAAGCGCCGGGAAAACCTCGCGCAGCTGGGTTTGTCGCAACAGTCCATCGAACGGCTGCATGGCCCGATCGGCCTGCACATTGGCAGCCACAGCCCGGCGGAAATCGCGCTGTCGCTGATGGCCGAGATTGTGGCGATCAAGAACGGTGTTGAGTTGAAACAGAAAAAACCGTTGCGGGAGGGCGTATGAACGAGCCCATCGGAGTCATCCTTCTGGCGGCGGGGCAGGGCAGTCGGTTCCGGCAGGTGGCGGGTGAGGAAAAAGACAAGTTGCTGGCGGACTGTAAAGGGCGGGATGGCGCTGTCCGTTCGGTGATCGAGCAGGTGCTGGTGAATCTGCCGGCCACGTTGGACCAACGTGTGCTGGTCACCACGGCGGATCGCCCGCAGGTGATTCGGATGGCCAAGGCTTATGGCTGCGAGATCGTGCTGGTCGAATCCACGGGAATGGGTGACAGCATCGCCGCTGGCGTGGCGGCTTGTGCGCAGCTCGGTGGGTGGTTGATGGTGTTGGGGGATATGCCGTTCATCCTGCCTTCGAGCATTGAACACGTTACGGCGCAGGTGGCTGACGACTGTATCAGTGTGCCGGTTCAGGACGGCGAATATGGCCATCCGGTGGGTTTTGGCCGCAGTTTTGGTTCAGGGTTGATGGCGCTGTCAGGTGATCGCGGGGCCAAGCCGCTGTTTGCACAGGGGCGCGTGGTTGAAGTCGCGGTGGATGATCCTGGTGTGTTGTGGGACGTGGACGTGCCGGAGAAGTTGATCTTCGATTAAACATAAAAAAGCCCCGCCTGGGTTCACCAGGCGGGGCTTTTTACTGACCGACGGAATCAGACGAGTGGTTTAGGCTCGTGTTCCTTTTCCTCGGCTTGTTCGTGTTGCTCTACCGCTTCCTGTACGGAGCGCGGTGCTTCCTCGATCACCGACTCAACCTGCTCGGCGGCGACTTCGGCAGCCGGGGCAGGTGCTGCCTCGACCACGTCGGCAGCAACCGGTGCCGCGACAGCAGCTTCAGTCTGAGCAGCAGCGGCAGCCAGTTCGGCTTCCTTCTGCAGGCGCTCTTCTTCACGCTTGCGACGACGCACTTCACGCGGGTCGTTCGGCGCACGGCCGCTTGGCGTCAGGGCGCTGACCGGAGCCGCTTCAACGACAGGTGCTGGCGCTTCGGCGACGACCGGTGCTTCTACAACCGGGGCTGGCTCGGCAGCGGCAACCACTGGCTCGGAAACCGACGCTGCGGGCACTTCAGCTTCGGCAGCCGGTGCTGGAGTTTCGGCAACGGCTGGCTCGGCGACCCAGTTGAACGCAGTTTGCTCTTCGCGGACTTCACGAACGGTTTCAGTCACGGTTTCAACAACCGGTTCTGCAACCACCGCAGGCGCTTCGGCAACCGCGGCTAGTTCAGCAGGCGCTTCAACCACAGGTTGTGCTTCTGGTGCCTGGGCCACTTCGATTTCCGGCGAAGCGGTTACTTCTACCGGCGTGGTCGCTTCAACGACTGGCGCTTCAACTGGAGCAGTCTCCAGGGTGGCGGCAGTGGCGCGTTCGGCTTGCTCGTGAGCTTGTGCTTCGGCCGGAGCGCTGATCACGCTGCTGGCAACGGCTGCGGTAACAGCCAGGCCGGCGGCCAGATCGGCAGTGCTTGGCGCTTCAGCGTTGTCGCCAGCTTCGGACTCTTCCGAACCTTCGATCACGTTGCCGTTGGCATCACGCTGACGCTCGCGACGGTTGCTGCGGCGACGCTGACCACGGGAGCGACGGCGTGGACGATCGCCTTCGGCGCCTTCCTGACCATCTTCCTGCAGTTGCTCCTCGTTGGTTGGCAGTTCTTCTTCGGCTACAGCGGCAGCGGCTTGCTCGGCACGCGGCTGACGTTCTTCACGCGGTGGGCGTGGAGCGCGTTCTTCGCGTGGCTGGCGGGCCGGACGTTCTTCCGCGCTCGCAGCAGCGGCCGGTGCAGCATCCAGTGGCTCACGCAGTTCACGTACGCGTTCTTCACGCTCGCCACGTGGCTTGCGATCTTCACGTGGAGCGCGTGGTGCACGTTCTTCACGCGGAGCGCGTGGAGCGCGTTCTTCACGGGCTACGGCTGGAGTCTCTTCCCGGGCTTCGCGTGGTTGACGCTCTTCGCGTGGTTCACGTGGTGCGCGTTCTTCACGCGGTGCACGTTCCTCGCGCGGCTTGCGTTCTTCATCGCGGCGACCGTTACGGTTGCGGCTCTGCTGGCGACCGTTGCGACGCTCTTCGTTGCGAGCAGGACGCTCGGTAGCCGGCTTCTCGACCACAACGGGAGCCACTGGCTCTTCCTTGGTGGCGAACAGGCTGACCAGCGACTTCACCAGGCCCTTGAACAGGCTTGGCTCTGGCGCGGCGGCAGGGGCGGCAACAGGTGCTGCGACCACTTCGGTCGGAACCGGAGCATTGGCGCGGGCCGGTGCGGTCTTGACCGCGGCTTCCTGGCGAACCAGGGTGCGGGTGGCGGCAGCTGGCTGGACTTCTTCGACTTCGGCAGCGGCGGCAGCGATTTCGTAGCTGGACTGGTTGGTCGCGGCTTCCGGGCTGTCATCACGCAGGCGCTGCACTTCGAAGTGCGGCGTTTCGAGGTGATCGTTCGGCAGGATGACGATGCGAGCACGGGTGCGCAGTTCGATCTTGGTGATCGAGTTGCGTTTTTCGTTGAGCAGGAACGCGGCAACCGGGATCGGCACTTGTGCGCGAACTTCGGCGGTGCGGTCTTTCAGGGCTTCTTCTTCGATCAGGCGCAGGATCGCCAGGGACAGCGATTCAACGTCACGGATGATGCCGGTGCCGTTGCAACGCGGGCAGACGATGCCGCTGCTTTCGCCCAGGGATGGACGCAGGCGCTGACGGGACATTTCCAGCAAACCGAAGCGCGAGATGCGACCGACTTGCACGCGAGCGCGGTCGGCTTCCAGGCATTCGCGGACTTTCTCTTCCACGGCGCGCTGGTTCTTGGCAGGGGTCATGTCGATGAAGTCGATGACAATCAGGCCGCCGATGTCGCGCAGGCGCAACTGACGGGCGATTTCTTCGGCGGCTTCGAGGTTGGTCTGCAGGGCGGTTTCTTCGATGTCGCTGCCTTTGGTGGCGCGCGCCGAGTTGATGTCGATGGACACCAGGGCTTCGGTCGGATCGATGACGATGGAGCCGCCGGAAGGCAGTTCGACAACGCGTTGGAAGGCGGTTTCGATCTGGCTTTCGATCTGGAAGCGATTGAACAGCGGAACGCTGTCTTCGTACAGCTTGATCTTGCTGGCGTACTGCGGCATCACCTGGCGGATGAAGGTCAGGGCTTCGTCCTGGGCTTCAACGCTGTCGATCAGCACTTCGCCGATGTCCTGGCGCAGGTAATCGCGGATGGCGCGGATGATCACGTTGCTTTCCTGGTAGATCAGGAACGGCGCGGCGCGGTCCAGCGAGGCTTCCTTGATGGCGGTCCACAGTTGCAGCAGGTAATCGAGGTCCCACTGCATTTCTTCGCTGCTGCGGCCCAGGCCGGCAGTGCGCACGATCAGGCCCATGTCGGCCGGTGCAACCAGGCCGTTCAGCGCTTCACGCAGTTCGTTGCGCTCTTCGCCTTCGATGCGACGGGAGATGCCGCCGGCACGCGGGTTGTTCGGCATCAGCACCAGGTAACGACCGGCCAGGCTGATGAAGGTGGTCAGGGCGGCGCCCTTGTTGCCACGTTCTTCTTTTTCGACCTGAACGATGACTTCCTGGCCTTCGCTCAGGACGTCCTTGATATTGACGCGACCTTCCGGGGCTTTCTTGAAGTATTCGCGGGAGATTTCTTTGAGGGGCAGGAAGCCGTGGCGCTCGGAGCCGAAATCGACAAAGGCAGCCTCAAGGCTTGGTTCGATGCGAGTAATCCGGCCTTTATAGATGTTGGCCTTCTTCTGCTCGCGTGCACCGGATTCGATGTCCAGGTCGTAGAGGCGTTGGCCATCTACCAGTGCAACACGCAACTCTTCAGGTTGAGTTGCGTTAATCAGCATTCTTTTCATGTAGTACCGTCGGTTTCCGGGCTGCCGGAAACGGCGTTCGGCACACACGACTTCTCACGGTCGGTGCCAGGTGCGTCGGGAGTGGTTGGCCATTCCCGTGTCCAGCGATGTCCGGCCAATGTGGGCCTGCATCGCGACGTACGCGTCCTGCTTGCTGTGGCTACTTAAGCACTCAGTCAGGAGGAGGAATCAACCGGCGGCTGTGGACGAGATGAAGCGTCTTGATAAAGCCTATTGCTACACAGTCCAGCGGTTGTGCATCTCCACCCTACACGTATCCCTGATAATTCGGGTGCTGCCGCGCGCAGAATCCGCAGCGGGTTGGCATTTACCGTGAGCTCCGAAAGGGGAGGTCACGCATCATGGCTAATTTAGGCAATGTTTCCGAAGCGTTCGCTCGGGGTCATTCGCAGCTGACTGCACTTTGTGAACTGGCCGTGAATATGGCGCGCAAAACGAGTCAAAACTCTGCTTTGCGGCGTGATTCAGGCCTCATGTCACCTGCGCTCGTTACACCTGCAAACTCCACCGTTACGTAGCGAAAGCCCCGTAGGACGGCCTCGCGTCCTGGTGAATTGCGTTGGTCAGGGTCGGTTTTTGACCGTTGGTCCGCTGTCCAGGCCGCTTTTGGCGGCGTTCGCGACTATAGCAGCAATGATTAAGTGCTTCAATTCCATAAAAAATTGTTATCATCCGCGCCATGACGACTACTGCCCCTTCGACCCCAGGCGTACAACTGCTTGAGGTCTCGCCGGAATATGCCGGCCAACGTATTGATAACTTCCTTCTCGCTCGGCTCAAAGGCGTACCCAAGACCTTGATTTATCGCATTTTGCGCAAAGGCGAAGTGCGGGTGAACAAAGGTCGGATCAAGCCCGAATACAAGCTGCAGGCGGGCGATATCGTGCGCGTGCCGCCGGTTCGCGTGCCTGAGCGCGACGAACCCGTGCCGCTGGCACAAGGCCTGCTGCAGCGACTCGAGGCCTCGATTGTCTACGAAGACAAGGCGCTGCTCGTGATCAACAAGCCTTGCGGCATCGCGGTTCACGGCGGCAGTGGCTTGAATTACGGGGTGATCGAAGCCTTTCGTCAGTTGCGTCCCGATTGCAAGGAGCTGGAACTGGTTCACCGTCTGGACCGCGACACTTCCGGCCTGCTGATGATCGCCAAGAAGCGCAGCATGTTGCGTCACTTGCATACGGCACTGCGCGGCGATGGCGTCGACAAGCGCTACATGGCGCTGGTTCGCGGTAACTGGGCGTCCTCGATCAAGCAGGTCCGGGCTTCGCTCGGCAAGAGTAACCTGCGCTCCGGCGAGCGAATGGTCGAGGTGGACGAGGAAGAGGGCAAAGAGTCCGTGACCGTGTTCAAGGTCCTGCGTCGCTTTGGCGACTTTGCCACCCTGATCGAAGCCAAGCCTATTACCGGCCGTACCCACCAGATCCGCGTCCATACCTTGCACGCCGGGCACTGTATTGCCGGCGACAGCAAGTACGGTGATGACGATTTCAGCAAGGAAATCCGTGATCTGGGCGGCAAGCGCCTGTTCCTGCACGCCTACATGCTGACCGTGCCGTTGCCCGATGGCGGTGAACTCAAGTTGCAGGCGCCGGTCGACGAAATGTGGACCAAGACTGTGGAGCGATTGAGTGCGCCCATCTGACTACAAGCTGCTGATATTCGATTGGGATGGCACCCTGGCTGATTCCATTGGTCGGATTGTCGAAGCGATGCATGTGGCGTCCGAGCGATCCGGTTTTCAATTGCGCGATGATCTCGCCGTCAAGGGCATCATCGGGCTGGGGTTGCCGGAGGCGATCCGCACGCTGTATCCGGACATCAGCGATAGCGAGCTGATCGCCTTTCGCGAGCATTATGCCGACCACTACATCGCCTCGGAGGCGGTGCCTTCTCCGTTGTTCGAGGGGGTGGTTGAATCGATGCAGGCGTTTCGCGCCGAGGGATATCACCTGGCAGTCGCAACGGGCAAGGCTCGGCGTGGGTTGGATCGGGTGTTGAATGCGCACGGTTGGGCTGACTATTTCGATATCACTCGTGCCGCCGACGAAACCGCCAGCAAGCCTCACCCACTGATGCTTGAGCAGATTCTTGCGCATTGCGAGGTTCGCCCGGAACAGGCGCTGATGGTCGGCGACTCATCCTTCGATTTGCAGATGGCGCGCAACGCCGGCATGGATTCGGTCGCGGTCAGCTATGGCGCCCAATCGATCGAGTCGTTGAAACTGTTCGAGCCTCGCTTGGCCATCGATCACTTTTCAGAATTGCATGCCTGGCTGAGTCAGCGGGCTTAATACGTTTTTGCTGGGGTAGATGTCATGACCGACGAATGGAAAGCACCCGCCAAGGCGAGCGCAGAGAGCGGTGACGAGAAGAGCTGGAAGCTGTTGGAAAAAACCTTGCTGGCGGGCGTTCAGGAGCAGCGCCGTTCCAGGCGTTGGGGGATTTTCTTCAAGCTGTTGACCTTTGTATACCTGTTTGGCGCGCTGTTGTTGTTCTCGCCGCTGATGGACATGGAAAAAGCCGCTACCCGCAGCGGCAACTACACCGCGCTGATCGACATCAATGGCATGATCGCCGACAAGGAGCCGGCCAGCGCCGACAATATCGTTGGCAGTCTGCGTGCGGCCTTTGAGGACAAGAAGGTCAAAGGTGTCATCCTGCGCATCAACAGCCCGGGTGGCAGTCCTGTGCAGTCAGGCTACGTCTATGACGAGATCCGTCGTTTGCGCGGTCTGCACCCTGATACCAAGCTCTACGCAGTGATTTCCGATCTGGGTGCTTCCGGTGCCTACTACATCGCCAGTGCTGCCGATCAGATCTACGCCGACAAGGCGAGTCTGGTGGGTTCCATCGGTGTGACGGCGGCCGGGTACGGTTTCGTCGGCACCATGGAAAAGCTGGGTGTCGAGCGTCGCACCTACACCTCGGGCGAGCACAAGTCCTTTCTTGATCCGTTCCAGCCGCAAAAGCCGGAAGAAACAGCGTTCTGGCAAGGCGTGCTCGACACCACGCACAAGCAGTTCATCAACAGCGTCAAGCAGGGTCGGGGCGATCGCCTGAAGGACAAAGAGCATCCGGAGCTGTTTTCCGGTCTCGTATGGTCTGGCGAGCAGGCTTTGCCGCTGGGGCTGGTGGATGGCCTGGGCAATGCCAGTTCGGTTGCGCGTGATGTGATCGGGGAAAAAGAACTGGTCGACTTCACCGTTCAGGAATCGCCATTCGACCGCTTCTCGAAAAAGCTTGGTGCCAGCGTGGCTGAGCATTTGGCGATGTGGATGGGGTTCAGCGGTCCGTCGTTGCGCTGATTTCGACACAATCAAGAAAACCGGCCCCACATTTGCGTAATGCTGTTCACTTGAGGGTGAACATTGTACCCGTGGCGAGGGAGCTTGCTCCCGGAGGGGTGCGAAGCGGCCCCAAAAGCGATCCGACAAGCTCCCTCGCCACAGGATGCCTCAGGGGATTTGCACGCCCTCGGCCAGCAGCATGTCGATCAGGCGGATCAGCGGCAGGCCGACAAGGCTGGTGGCGTCGGTGCCTTCGGTGCTTTGAAACAGGCTCACACCCAGGCCTTCGGCCTTGAAGCTGCCAGCGCAATCGTAGGGCTGCTCGGCGTGCAGGTAGCGTTCGATGCGCGCTGCCTCGAGTGTGCGCATGTGTACGGTGAACGGCACGCAGTCGACCTGGCAGTGGCCGGTCTCGCTGTTGAGCAGCGCCAGTCCAGTCAGGAAGGTCACGCTGGCACCGCTTGAGGCCAGCAGCTGTTCGCGGGCCTTTTCGAAGGTGTGGGGTTTGCCGATGATCCTGTCGCCGAGTACGGCGACCTGGTCGGAACCGATGATCAGATGAGCGGCATGGCTGTGCGCCAGTGCGCGGGCTTTGTGCTCGGCGAGACGTTTTACCAGATCAATGGCAGGCTCGCCGGGGCGATGGCTTTCATCAATGTCCGGAGAGCTGCAAGTGAACGGCAGCCGCAGGCGGGCCAGCAAATCCCGGCGATAGACCGAGCTGGAAGCAAGTAATAAAGGCAGCATGCGCAACTCCAAATGGCAGGTGCGAATTCTAGCGAGGCTTCCAAGTGACGGACAGGGCTGAATTTCCTTTGACATGGGCGGGTGCATCCCTATAATGCTGCGCCTATGTTGAATGACCCGATTCCACCTCACGTTGACCCGCGCAAATTGGCTGACCGTGGCACCACCCTTCAAGGTGAAATGCTGCTGGCCGATTTGGAGAGACTCTGCGACCCGCTTTCCGACAATGTCGGTACGGTGCAGGCTAAATTCGTTTTTGAACGAGATGAACGTAAATCTGTGGTAATTCACAGCTTTATCGACACTGAAGTCAAAATGGTTTGCCAGCGTTGTCTTGAGCTGGTCACCCTGCCGATCCATAGCGAATGCAGTTATGCTGTGGTGAAGGAGGGTGCGAATACCCAGTCGTTGCCGAAAGGTTATGACGTGCTGGAACTGGGCGAAGATCCATTGGATCTGCAGTCACTGATCGAGGAGGAGCTTCTGCTCGCCTTGCCCATTGTGCCTGCTCATCATCCGGAAGAATGCCAGCAGCCGGCGGGAGCAGATGAGCCCGAACCGAGCGAGGACGAGGTAACGCGGTCCAACCCGTTCAGTGTATTGGCGCAGTTAAAGCGTGACCCAAACGTTTAGGAGTTAATCAATTATGGCTGTTCAGCAGAACAAAAAATCCCGCTCTGCCCGTGACATGCGCCGTTCGCACGACGCTCTCGAGGCTAGCACCCTGTCTGTAGAAAAAACCACCGGTGAAGTTCACCTGCGTCACCACGTATCGCCAGAAGGCGTATACCGTGGCCGTAAAGTGATCGACAAGGGCGCTGACGAGTAATCACTTGTCCGCTCAAGTCATCGCGATTGACGCAATGGGCGGGGACTTCGGTCCCCGCAGCATTGTCCAGGCCAGCCTTGCTTGCCTGTCTGCTACACCCTCGCTACACCTGACCCTCGTCGGTCAACCCTCCCTTCTTGAAGAACTGATCGCTGGCCATTCGGCTGTGGATCGCGCGCGCCTGTCGATTGCTCCGGCGTCCGAAGTCATCACCATGGACGAGAAACCTGCCCAGGCCCTGCGTGGCAAGCCCGATTCGTCGATGCGCGTGGCGCTTGAGTTATTGCGCGACGGCAAGGTTCAGGCGTGTGTCAGTGCTGGCAATACCGGCGCGTTGATGGCGTTGTCGCGGTTTGTGCTCAAGACGTTGCCGGGTATCGATCGCCCGGCCATGGTGGCGGCGATTCCGACGCAGAAAGGTTACTGCCAGTTGCTCGACCTGGGGGCCAATGTCGATTGCAGTGCCGAACATCTGCTGCAATTTGCAGTGATGGGCTCGGTCGCGGCAGAAACCTTGGGTATTGTTCGTCCACGGGTGGCCTTGCTGAACATCGGCACCGAGGACATCAAGGGCAATCAGCAGGTCAAGCTGGCTGCAACCTTGTTGCAAAGTGCCCGTGGTATCAACTACATCGGCTTCGTCGAAGGTGACGGCTTGTACCGTGGCGAGGCGGACGTGGTGGTGTGCGACGGGTTTGTCGGCAATATCCTGCTCAAGTCCAGCGAGGGGCTGGCGACCATGATCGCCGGGCGAATCGAAGCGTTGTTCAAGAAAAGCCTGCCTTCGCGCATGGTGGGGGCGTTGGCGCTGCCGCTGATGAAGCGACTGCAGGCTGACCTGGCGCCGGCACGACATAACGGTGCGAGCTTTCTCGGCTTGCAGGGTATTGTCGTAAAAAGCCACGGTTCCGCCGGGGTGCAGGGTTTTCAGAGTGCTATTTCCCGTGCCTTGATCGAAATTCAGGAAAATCTGCCAGAACGCATTCACGGTCGTCTGGAGGATTTGTTGCTTTAGGCGTTTTCGTCGGACAATGCTTAAATGTGACCGCTCAGTTCAATTGGCCATCCAACTGTCAGTTTCTTGCGTCCCCGATGGCGGGACGTCAATTCTCCGACGACAAGATCATTAGGGGCTTGTTACATGTCTGCTTCCCTCGCATTCGTCTTTCC
>NZ_RCOB01000181.1:0-16588 GCF_004307665.1 Pseudomonas sp. Sample_16 | reverse complement strand
ACACCGGCTGCAAGTCTTCGCGCTTGAGCCAGATATCGTTGCCCAGCCGCTCGGAAAGCTGGCGGGCAGACTGCAATGGGGTTTCTACGGCGACGTCGTAAACGCGCGAGGTGAGGATCTTTTTGACGTACTGTTCAAGCATCGGAAAGCATCACTGAGCGAGTTGGGCAGGACCATGGAGTCTAACCCGGCTTTTGTCCGCACGACCACACTAAACCGGTGGTTTCAGGCACCGTTGGACCATTGTGGCGAGGGAGCTTGCTGTCGCTGGAGTACGAAGCGCTCCCCCGCATTCATCCGGATGTATCGCTTACCAGGTTTTGCGACTGCTTCGCAGCCGAGCGGGAGCAAGCGCCCTCGCCACAAAAGCAATCCGGCACCCCGGCTCCAGTTCTCTGCCAATCGGACAATGACCTTCCCCGCCCCGAAGCCTATAATGCCGGCCTTTCGTTCCCTCCTCGGCACTCCGGAGCCCGCATGAACCAGGATCAACTCAAACAGGCAGTGGCTCAGGCCGCCGTCGACTTCATCCTTCCGAAACTCGACGACAAGAGCATCGTCGGTGTCGGCACCGGCTCCACCGCCAACTGTTTCATTGACGCGCTGGCCCAACACAAAGGTGCATTCGACGGCGCTGTCGCCAGCTCCGAAGCCACCGCCGCGCGCCTGAAGGGCCACGGGATTCCGGTGTACGAACTGAACACTGTCAGCGACCTGGAGTTCTACGTCGACGGTGCCGATGAAAGTGACGAGCACCTGAACCTGATCAAGGGCGGCGGCGCAGCCCTGACCCGTGAGAAGATCGTCGCGGCCGTGGCCAAGACTTTCATTTGCATCGCCGATGCCAGCAAGCTGGTGCCGGTCCTCGGCGCATTCCCGCTGCCGGTGGAAGTGATCCCGATGGCTCGCAGCCACGTGGCACGCCAACTGGTGAAACTGGGCGGCGACCCGGTCTACCGCGAAGGTGTGCTGACCGACAACGGCAATATCATCCTCGACGTGCACAACCTGCAGATCACCAACCCGGTGGAGCTGGAAACGCAGATCAATGCAATCGTCGGCGTTGTGACCAATGGCCTGTTCGCGGCGCGACCTGCAGACCTGTTGTTGCTGGGGACCAGCGAAGGCGTGAAGACCCTGCGCGCCGAGTAAGGCAAACGCATATTCCCTGTGGGAGCGGGCTTGCCCGCGATAGGGCCGTCACATTCAACATTGATGTTGACTGACAGGCCGCCATCGCGGGCAAGCCCGCTCCCACAGTGTTGCGTGGCGTTGATTAGGGTTGTGCTGGCTTCTTGAACACGTAGAACAAATTCGGCTCGCTCACCAGGTACATCGTACCGTCGTCGTCCATGGCGATCCCTTCCGCTTGCGGCACGGTCTTTTTCAGCCCCTGGCGCCCCTTGCTCAGTGACATGGTGCTCAGCGGTCGGCCGTCGACATCCAGCTCCAGAATCAACCGCGACTCGTCAGACAGCGCCATCAAGTGGCCGCTGCGCTCGTCGTATTGCAGGCTCGACAGATCACGCACGAACATCCCGGCATCGCGCTTGGGGTTGTTGATCACGTGCACCGCGTAAGATTTTTCCGGATTGAAATGCGGAAACCCGTGCACTTCATAGATCAGCATCGGGTCGCGCTCCTTGGCGACAAACAGACGCTTGCCCACCGAATCGTAAGCCAAGCCCTCAAAACCCTTGTTGCCGCTCATGTGCACACCAAGGGTCATTTGTTCCGCGTCCGCCGAGTCGAGGAAGGTGGTGTCGTCCTCCAGACGGATCTTGATCAGTCGCTGCTCACGTTCATCGGTGATGACATAGGTGTCGGCACTGATGAACTCAACGGCTTCCGGATCACCAAATCCGATCAAGGCAATGCGGCGAAGGATCCTGCCGTCCAGGGACAGTTCGATCAGTTCCGAGTTTTTATTGGTGACGGTGAACAGGCTTTTGCGCACCGGGTCGTAGGTCAGTGCCGAGACGTCATCATCGAGCCCCTCGATGACCTGCGCTTCCAAAACCACTTGATACTGGTCAAGGGCAATAGACTGGGTACTTAACGGCTGCCAGAGCGTGTGCAGATTGAACCAGGTCCGCTCAAACAGGCGCAGATACTGGCCGACCGCGATCAACACGATCAACGCAATCACCGACAGCATGAGAATCAGGGGTTTGGGGCGGGCAAATCGACGCATTGGAGGCAGGCTCGGAATTAGATCAGGCGGATGAAATATCACGCCTGTCTGAATTGAAGCTTAATGGCCACTTGCCCGCTCCTACAACCGACGCTGTAAATTCCTACAAAATTGTTTCAACGCTGTTTTTCAAAACGGTAAAACAGGTTCGGCTCGCTGACGAAATACAGGTTACCGGCCTCGTCCATGGTCACGCCTTCGGCGCGAGGGATGGTGTTTTTCAGGCCGTTGAAACCGCGCAGCAGCGTCATGAAACTGACCTGCTCGCCTTTTTCGTCGAGCTCCAGCAACAGGTGCGAATCAGCGGACAATACCAGGGTGTGGCCGGTCCGCGGATCGATGGCCAACGCTGACAGATTGCGAATATCCAGTTCGTCACTGGCCAATGCCTGCTTGTCACCGATCAGCTTCTGGCCATCACCCTTCCAGGTGAACAGCGCCGGTGGCCGTTCTTCGCCAAGCAGCAACTGCTGGTTACGCGGATCCCAGGTAACGGCTTCGAACGCCTTGTTCTGGTCTTTCGAGAGGCCCAGGTCATACTTGGGGAAGTTGGCGATGTTCAGCTCGCGGGTGTCGGCATCGACCTTGACGATGCTCACCAAGTGGTCACGCTCATCGACGATGGCCAGCAAACCACTGCCCATCACAGTGACGCCTTCGGGGTTGCTCCAGCCCACCAGAGGCATCTTGCGCAACACATCGCCCTGCAACGACAGCTCGACCAGGAACGGGTTTTTACCCATGACTGAAAACAGGGTCTTGGTCTGGGGATCGTAGGCAATGTCCGAAGCTTCATCCTTTTCCATGCCCGGCAGCGGCTTGGCGTCGATCACCGCGTGATAGTCCGGCAGCCAGACACTCTCCTGACGCTCGGCGGCGCTTTCGAAGCGTTCCTGGAGCCAGAGCACCCCGCGATCATCCCAATGCATGGCAAACGCCAGGCCGTATGCAATGGCGGCCACTAGCAAAAGCCAGGAATACCAACGCAAGGCAAAGCGTGAGCGACGGACAGGTTTGAGCGTGGTGAGCGGTGGAGTGGCCATCAGGGATGCGTTCCAGAAATTCAGGCTAGGGGTAATAGCACAATTGGGATCGGCTCAGACGCCGAAATCCCGGGAATTATCCAGACCGAATGTGAAAAAACCGGGAAATGGCAGCAACGCCTTCCGACCAGTAGGAGCAAAGCTTGCTCGCGATGAACGATAACCCGGTGTGTCAGGTATACCGCCATCGCGGGCAAGCCACGCTCCTACAGGGCTTGGTGCCGACTTAACGGACGCTGCTGGTGAAGCTGCTGGCGCCCGGCAGTTCCAGAACGATTTCGTCGCCAACATTCAACGGACCAACGCCCACCGGCGTGCCGGTCAGGATCACATCGCCCGCTTGCAGGGAGAAGCAGCCGGCCATGTGCTGGATCATCGGCACGATCGGGTTGAGCATCGCGCTGCTATTGCCGTCCTGGCGTACTTCACCGTTGATGGTCAGGCGGATGCCGATGTCAGTCAAATCAGCGAACGTGCTGCCGGAAACGAACGGAGCGATCACCGCCGCGCCATCGAAGGACTTGGCGATTTCCCAGGGCAGCCCCTTGGATTTCAGCTCGGCCTGCTTGTCGCGCAGGGTCAGATCCAGCGCCGGGGCAAACCCGGAGATGGCGTCGAGCACTTCTTCCACACTCGGCTTGGTCGACAAGGGCTTGCCGATCAACACCGCGATTTCCGCTTCGTAATGCACCGAACCACGCTCGGTCGGAATGCTGAAACCACCTTCCAGCGGCACCACGCAACTGCCCGGCTTGATGAACAGCAGCGGCTCGGTCGGTACCGGATTATCCAGCTCCTTGGCGTGTTCGGCGTAGTTACGGCCGATGCACACCACTTTTCCCAGCGGGAAGTGAATGCGCGTACCGTCGACATACTGGTGCTGATAGCTCATTACCGACTCCTGCTTCGTTGGCTCTTAAAGTTCGAAAAATCAAACAGCGAAAATCTTGCCCGGGTTCATGATGCCGTTCGGATCGAACACCGCTTTGACCGCTTTCATGTACTCGATCTCAACCGGCGAACGGCTGTAGGTCAAGTAATCACGCTTGGTCATGCCCACGCCGTGCTCGGCAGAAATCGAACCGTTGTACTTCTCGACGGTTTCGAACACCCACTTGTTGACGGTGGCGCACTTGGCGAAGAACTCGTCCTTGCTCAGGTTTTCCGGCTTGAGGATGTTCAAGTGCAGGTTGCCGTCGCCGATGTGACCGAACCAGACGATCTCGAAATCCGGGTAGTGCTCGCCAACGATCGCGTCGATTTCCTTCAGGAAGGCCGGGACTTTCGACACGGTGACCGAAATGTCGTTCTTGTACGGCGTCCAGTGGGAAATGGTTTCGGAGATGTATTCACGCAGCTTCCACAGGTTCTGCAGCTGGGTTTCGCTCTGGCTCATCACGCCGTCCAGCACCCAGCCCTGCTCGACGCAGTGCTCGAAGGTTTCCAGGGCGTGGTTGGCCACTTCTTCAGTGGTCGCTTCGAATTCCAGCAGCGCGTAGAACGGGCAGTCGGATTCGAACGGAGCGGGTACATCACCGCGAGCCATGACTTTGGCCAGGGCCTTGTCGGAGAAAAACTCGAACGCCGTCAGGTCGAGTTTGTTCTGGAAGGCGTGCAGTACCGGCATGATCGAGTCGAAATCGGCGGTGCCGAGGACCATCGCGGTGAGGTTTTTCGGCGCACGATCCAGGCGCATGGTCGCTTCCACGACAAAACCGAGCGTGCCTTCTGCGCCGATGAACAACTGACGCATGTCGTAGCCGGTGGCGTTCTTGATCAGGTCACGGTTCAGCTCCAGCACGTCGCCCTTGCCGGTGACGACTTTCATGCCAGCCACCCAGTTACGGGTCATGCCGTAGCGAATCACCTTGATTCCGCCGGCATTGGTGCCGATATTGCCGCCAATCTGGCTGGAACCGGAGGAGGCGAAGTCCACCGGGTAGTACAAGCCATTCTCTTCGGCGACATTCTGCAGTTGTTTAGTGACCACGCCCGGCTGACAAACGGCAGTGCGGTCGGTGAGGTTCACGTCGAGGATCTGGTTCATATAGTCGAACGACACGACCACCTCGCCATTGGCCGCCACGGCCGCGGCCGACAAACCGGTACGACCACCGGACGGCACCAGGGCGACCTTATGCTTGTTGGCCCACAGGACGATGGCCTGGACCTGCTCGGTGGTCTTCGGGAACACAATGGCGGTGGGGGCCGGGGCGAAATGCTTGGTCCAATCCTTACCGTAAGCATTCAGGGAGTCGGCATCGGTCAGCACCTTGCCAGGCTCAACCAGGGTCTTCAGCTCATCAATCAGGGCAGGATTGGTCATCGACAGAACTCTCGAACAATTCATGGTCATCCTGAGAACGCTTCACGTCGCAGGAATGAGTGTTTAGCGGGGCGCATATGCTAGCATACCGACCCCGCAGCATAGTGCCCAACGGCTATTCTGCGGCGACGGCTGTCGTGCCGTCCGGGTCAGCGTCTGCTGGCTATCTCCTGCCATTTTTCTCCGGGATACAGGTTTACGCAGATGAGCAAGACTTCTCTCGATAAGAGCAAGATCAAGTTCCTTCTTCTCGAAGGCGTCCACCAATCGGCTGTCGACGTCCTCAAGGCGGCGGGCTACACCAGCATCGAGTACCTCACAGGTTCTCTGCCGGAAGCCCAGCTCAAGGAAAAGATCGCTGATGCTCACTTCATCGGCATTCGCTCCCGTACGCAACTGACCGAAGAGATCTTCGATCACGCGAAGAAGCTCGTGGCGGTAGGGTGTTTCTGCATCGGCACCAACCAGGTCGACCTGGACGCGGCTCGCGAGCGCGGCATCGCCGTGTTCAACGCCCCGTACTCCAACACCCGTTCCGTAGCCGAGCTGGTGCTGGCCGAGGCAATCCTGTTGCTGCGCGGCATCCCGGAGAAGAACGCTTCCTGCCACCGTGGCGGCTGGATCAAGAGCGCGGCCAACTCTTTCGAGATCCGCGGCAAGAAGCTGGGCATCGTCGGCTATGGCTCGATCGGTACGCAATTGTCGGTCCTGGCCGAAGGCCTGGGCATGCAGGTGTACTTCTACGACACCATCACCAAACTGCCTTTGGGTAACGCTACTCAGGTCGGCAACCTGCACGAACTGCTGGCGATGTCCGACATCGTTTCGCTGCACGTTCCGGAAACCGCTGCCACCCAGTGGATGATGGGCGAGAAGGAAATCCGCGCCATCAAGAAGGGCGGCATCCTGATCAACGCAGCTCGCGGCACCGTTGTCGAGCTGGACCATCTGGCGGCGGCCATCAAGGACAAGCACCTGATCGGCGCGGCCATCGACGTATTCCCGGTGGAGCCACGCTCCAACGACGAAGAGTTCGAAAGCCCGTTGCGCGGCCTGGACAACGTGATCCTGACCCCGCACATCGGTGGTTCCACTGCTGAAGCCCAGGCCAATATCGGTCTGGAAGTGGCAGAGAAACTGGTCAAGTACAGCGACAACGGTACGTCGGTATCGTCGGTGAACTTCCCGGAAGTGGCCCTGCCGGCTCACCCTGGCAAACACCGCCTGCTGCACATCCACGAGAACATCCCGGGTGTGATGAGCGAGATCAACAAGGTCTTCGCCGAAAACGGCATCAACATCTCCGGTCAGTTCCTGCAGACCAACGAGAAGGTTGGATACGTGGTGATCGACGTCGACGCCGAGTACTCGGACCTGGCGCAAGAGAAGCTGCAACACGTCAACGGCACCATCCGTAGCCGCGTTTTGTTCTGATCGCGACGCGAGCGAAAAAAGGGAGCCCTTCGGGGCTCCCTTTTTTTATTTGACGTTGACGGTGATTTTTTCGGACACGATTGGCGGATCGAACGGCATGTGACCGCTGTCGCCCAGTTCGAGCTGCAAAGTGTGCTTGCCCGGTGTCAGTTTTATTTCGGCCTGAGTCTGTGCCTTGCCGAAGTGCAGATGATTGGCATCGTTCGGGATCGGCTGACCCGCCGCCGGCAACTCATCGACATCGATCAGCAGGTGGTGGTGACCGGTATTCTTGGTGACGTCGCCTGCTGGCGCCAGCGCAATGTTCTCGACTGCGAACTTGACCACAACAGTCTGCGGAACTGTCGCACCGTCCTTGGGAGACACGATGGACACTTCGGCGCCTTTCGGTGCAGGCGTGGCAGCACTGGCCAGTACCGAAACGCCCATCAGCAAGCCAGCCAAAGCAGCACGTGACATAAAGGTTTTCATTCTCTTCTCCAGTTTTTCCGTAAAATCCGCGTGACCATGACAACTTCATGGTCAATCGTTGTCGAAGGCATTCGACAACCATAGCAAAGCGAACCTGAATCAGAGGGTCGCTATAAAAAATTCAAAGGAGTGACCATGCGCTTTCTGCCTGGCCTGATCTGCCTGCTACCCCTTTTGAGCCCGTTGGCTCATGCCGAATTGATTGACGACGTAAATGACCGCGGCGAACTACGCATCGCCATTGAGGCGAATACACCTCCATTCAACTTCAAGGAAGACGACAAACTCGCGGGTTTCGAAGTCGAACTGGGCCAAATGCTCGCCCAGGAACTGGATGTTCGGGCCGATTTTGTCGTCACCGATGCCAGTGATCTGCTCAATGGCGTGGAAAGCGGCAAATACGACGTTGCCATCAATCACATTACACAGACCCCGGGGCTGAAGGATCGTTTCGACTTCAGCGAGCCTTATCTCAAGACCAATGCGCAATTGGTCGCCAAGAAAGAAGAGCCGCAATCAATCTTGCTGGTGCAGTCGCTGACGGAAGAGAAGCCCAAGGCGAACCCGGTGGTTGACCTGGCGATTCCATTTCAAAAGGGCAATCCGGCGTTCCATGCCAGCCTGGAAGGTGCGTTGCAACGGATCAAGACCGATGGCCGAATGGAAAAACTGGTGGAGAAATGGTTTGGGGCGGAATCGGGCGCAGCGCCAAAACCCTGAAGACGATCGGTATCCAATGTGGGCGGGCTTGCCCGCTCCCACAGGGGGTTTATGGTGACTATCGGTTTTGGTTTGCCAGCGCCTGGGCAGCTTGCGGCAACTCCAGCTCACTGAACACCAACACTCCATGACGCTTGAGCAACGCCGCCGTCACGCCTTCGCCACTGACTTTCACACCACTGAACGTGCCGTCATAGGTGAGCAGATTGCCGCATGACGGGCTGTTGGCCTTGAGCACGGCAATGCGGATGCCATGTTTTTGTACCAGCTCCAGCGCCTGCTTCGCCCCGGACAGAAACTGCGCGCTGACGTCCTCACCCTCGGTAGTGATCACCGCTGCAAGGCCTTCAAGTACGTCACTGCCCTGCCCGCCCGGGATTTCCGCAGCCGCCCGTGGTGTTGGCAATCCTCCGGCAACTTCCGGGCATAGTGGCACGACGCGCCCCTCGTCGAGCCAACGCTGAAGCTGATCGAATGGCCCGCTGGCGCCGCCGTCGTAGCGAACGCGATGCCCCAGCAGACAGCGGCTTACCAAAATCTTCTGCATGATCAGAATGGCTCGTTGCCCCGGCGCCGGAACCAGCCGGTCAACGACAGGCGCTCCCGGGTCGCCGGCAGGACTTCATGGGGGACTTCACCTGACAGGAACACCACCAGGCATCCCCCGACCGGTACTACATCGTATTCCGCGCTTTCGTCCAGGTACATGCGCAACTGGCCACCATGCTCGGGCAGCCACGCGTCATTGAGATAGACCACCGCCGACACCATGCGCCGATCGTCGTCGCGAAACCGGTCGAGATGCCGAAGGTAAAACGCCCCAGGCGGGTACATGGCGAAATGACTTTCGAAATCCTCCAACCCCAGGAACAAACCGCGATTCATTGCCTCGCGCAGACTGTCCATCAACCCCAGATAACTGTCGCACGCGTCGGCCTGGCCCGGCTCGATCCACTGAATGTGATCGCCGCGAATGCCCTCGCGGACCTCCGATAACGGCCCACGCCCTACCGCCGCCGGGGCCAGTTCACCCTCGGCAGCACGTTTACGGCACTCGGCCGCCAGTGCCCGGGTCAGATCCAGAGGCAGGAAAATATTCTGCTGAGACCAGCCGTTGGCAGCCAGGTCGTCGACGATACGTAACAGCAG
Source organism: Pseudomonas sp. Sample_16 (assembly GCF_004307665.1). NCBI lineage: Bacteria > Pseudomonadati > Pseudomonadota > Gammaproteobacteria > Pseudomonadales > Pseudomonadaceae > Pseudomonas > Pseudomonas sp. Sample_16. Next base: position 7,251 of record NZ_RCOB01000181.1, on the reverse strand, counting down.
CGGGTGATCAGAAGGTATTTGCATGGCGCGCATAGTATTCCTGCGCCTGAAAATCCGACAGAGCCGCGCAGCGGGTTGATACGAATTCTCGACAAGTCCTGATGCCACACGGAGAATAGTCGCCTGCCGACAGGAGTCCCTATGCGCCGTTTGCTTTTCTCACTGCTGATGTTCTGTGTATTGCCCGCCTGGGCAGACGGCCACGACCAGTTGTACAAGGTCGCCGGCTGGCCGGAACAACGCGCGCATTTCAACGATGCCCTTGCCGCCGCGCAAAAACGATACGAAAGCAGCCTGCCACCGGCGGTGTTCCAGGCACTGGTCAATAACAGTAATCAGCGGTTTTCCCCCAACGCCGTGGACCAGCGCGCGCAAGCGCAGCTGCGCAAGAACCTCGTCGATCCAAAACCGGCTTTGGCGTTCTTCCAGTCACCGCTGGGCAAGAAAATCGTCGCTGCCGAATTACTCGCCACCCGTCGCGACCAATTGGCAAAAAACGCCAAGGGTTTGCCGAAAATGCAGGCCAGCGACAGCCGCCTGCTGATCATCGGCCATCTGGCCCAGGCCCTGCCCGCCCGTGAAGCTGGCGCCGAGGTCAGCCTGGCGATTGCCGGTGTCGCCGCCGACAGCCTGAGCTCGATGATCCCCGGCCTGCTCGGCGCCGGGCAGGCGCAGGGCATGTTGAACGGTCAGCGCCAGCGCTTGATGGAGCAGATCGGCAGCGATCTGAACAACACGCTGCTCTACGTCTATCGCGACCTGTCGGATGAAGAGCTGGAAGAGTTCGCCACGTTTGCCGAATCGGCAGAAGGCAAGGCGTATTACCAGGCAGCACTGGCGGCGATCAAGGCCGGGTTGGCGGTGGGGCAGAGTTCTTCAAACCTCGGCCAGTGATCTTCGGCGCCATATAGATCGCCATCGCCAGCAGGCTGGCTCCCACATTGGATTTGTAGACACCGGACCATTGTGGGAGCCAGCCTGCTGGCGATGGGGCCCGAACTATCGCTACAAATTCCTGCCCTTTATCCGCTTGCTCAAGAACCCGAAATACTCCCCGCGCAACACCAGCGCCTCATTCGCCAGATGATGCCGCGCCTCGGGCAACATCAATACCTGCGGCCGGTCGAACTTTGCCCGTAATACCTCAAGGTTGTGCTGCCAATCCACGGTCATGTCCGCCTGCCCCTGCACAATCAATGGTCGACGGTTGCTGCCCGGCGCCGCTTCGATGCGTTTGATCCACTGCGCCAGCGCCCCGACCCAGGCGGTTGGCAGACGTAGCGGTTGCAAGGGGTCGGCCTGCAGGAACGGTAGAAAATCCGGATCGTTGGAGTTCTCACTGAAGCGCCGCGCAATCGCTTTGACGAATGGCCGGAGCAAGTAATAGCTGAAGTGCGACCAGCCCCACGCTCGCGGCCGCACCAGCGGCGCCAATAGAATCACCTGCCCTTGCGCCGGGCTGTTCGCCCCGGCATTCAACACATGGTCGATCACGATCGCCCCACCGGTGCTCTGCCCGCACAGGTGCCACGGTTGCGGCAGGTCGATGGATTGCGCTTCGGCAAACAGCCCTTGCAAGGTGTCCTGGTACTCGGCGAAATCCTTGATGCTCGCCCGCTCGCCACTGGACAGACCATGTCCGGGCAGGTCGCAGGCGATCACCGCAAATTGCTGATCGAGCGCCCACTCGATCACATGACGATAGAGCCCGGTGTGATCGTAAAAACCATGAAAGACAAACAGGGTCGCTTTCGCCTGCTGCGGCCACCAGACCTGGCTGACCACCTCATAGCCGTCGACTTGAAAACGCCCCAGGCCGCGGCGCACGTCGCGCGACGAAAAATCCAGTCCGTAAAATCGCTGATAGGCCTGCGCCTGCGCTGACAACGGCTGACCTTCAGCCAGTGGCCGCAGGCTGGCGCGCAGATCGTTGGGGTCGAAAGTGGCGGGCATGAACGATTCCATTACCTGAAACGGACTTTATGGACCTGCGATATTCATCTGTCGCAGCAAGCATGGCAAGCTAGCCGACCTTCGAGGATTGAACCGATGCGCTCGCCCGTTCGTGCCACCCTGTTTGTCAGCCTGCTGACTCTGCTCTGCGCCGCAGTGCTGTGGGCGGCTTACGACTGGTTCCAGGGGCGCTACCTGCGCGCATTCAGCGAACACACCGCTGTGTTCTCCGGCGACCCGCTGCGTTTACCCGACACCCTTGCCGGACCGGGCGCCATCCGTCTGGTGCATTTCTGGGACCCGGCCTGCCCGTGCAACGTCGGCAATCAACAACACCTCAGCGAACTGGTTGAACAGTACGTACCAAAAGGCGTTGAATTCTATGCGGTGCAAAAAACCGGCAGCCACGGACAACTGCCGAGCAACCTGAGCAGCCTGAAAACACTGACCATCCTGCCCGGCTCCGAACAAGTCCCCGCCAGCCCTGCCGTGGCGATTTGGGACCGCACCGGCAAACTGGCGTACTTCGGCCCTTACAGCGAAGGCCTGACTTGCAACTCGGGCAACAGTTTTATCGAGCCGATCCTGCAAGCGTTAAACGAAGGTCGTGCAGTGAGTGCCACGCACACACTGGCCGTAGGGTGTTACTGCCCGTGGCCTGCCACTACGACTCAGTAGCGACAAACGCCGCAATACGAATCCCTCCTACGGGCGATGCCTGTTTACGGTGAGCCGTGTTAAACAGTGGCACCAGGGATTTGCTGCCACCATAACAACAAGGAGTCACCATGAAACGTAGCCTGACCGCACTCGGTTTGTTGGTCGTCGCAATCGCTGCCGCTGGCGGCTGGTACGTCTACAGCAAGCAGCCGACACGTCAGGGCATGGTGGAGCTGCAACACCTGCAAGGCTCGGTCACCGTACGTTACGACGAGCGCGGCATCCCGCACATCCGCGGCGAAAACGAAACCGATCTGTACCGCGCGCTTGGCTACGTCCACGCCCAGGATCGACTGTTCCAGATGGAAGTCCTGCGGCGCCTCGCCCGGGGGGAGCTGGCGGAGGTGCTGGGGCCGAAGCTGCTCGACACCGACAAATTGATGCGCAGCCTGCGCATTCGCGAACGTGCCGAAACCTACCTGGCCAATCTGGACCAGCAATCACCGGCCTTCATCGCCATGCAAGCCTATCTGGACGGTATCAACCAGTATCAGGACAGCCATGCAAAACCCGTGGAGTTCGATGTACTGGGTATCCAGAAGCGCCCGTTTACCGCCCAGGACACCATCAGCATCGCCGGCTACATGGCCTACAGTTTTGCCGCAGCGTTCCGTACCGAACCGCTGCTGACCTACGTTCGCGATCAACTCGGCTCGCAATACCTGAACGTTTTCGACCTCGACTGGCAGCCCAAAGGCGTGCTGGCCAAGCAACACAACGCCGCCGCACCAACCCTCGCCAACGCGGACTGGAAAGACCTCAACGCCCTCGCCCGCCTCAGTGAGCAAGCCTTGGCCGACAACGGCCTGCCGCAATTCGAGGGCAGCAATGCCTGGGTGGTCGCCGGCAATCACACCAAAAGTGGCAAGCCGCTGCTGGCCGGCGATCCGCATATCCGTTTCTCCGCGCCGTCGGTGTGGTACGAGGCGCACCTCTCGGCACCGGGTTTTGACCTGTACGGCCACTATCAGGCCCTGATGCCTTTCGCCTCGCTGGGCATGAACCGTGATTTCGGCTGGAGCATCACCATGTTCCAGAACGACGACCTGGACTTGATCGCCGAGAAGGTCAACCCGGACAACCCCAATCAGGTCTGGTATCGCGGCAAGTGGGTTGATCTGGTGAGCAGCGAACAGCAGATCGCGGTGAAGGGCCAGGCACCGGTCTCCCTGGTATTGCGCCAGTCGCCCCACGGCCCGATCGTCAATGATGCGCTGGGCAACAGCGTTGGCAAAACGCCGATCGCCATGTGGTGGGGGTTCCTGGAAAGCCAGAACCCGATTCTCGAAGGTTTCTATCAGCTCAATCGCGCCGACACCCTGGCCAAGGCGCGCAGCGCGGCCGCCAAGGTTCAGGCGCCCGGCCTGAACATCGTCTGGGCCAACGCCAAGGGTGATATCGGCTGGTGGGCGGCGGCGCAGCTGCCCAAGCGGCCTGCCGGTGTAAAGCCGTGGTTCATTCTCGACGGCAGCAGTGCCGAGGCGGACAAGGACGGTTTCTACCCGTTTAGCGCCAACCCGCAGGAAGAAAACCCGGCACGGGGCTATATCGTCTCCGCCAACTTCCAGCCAGTGTCGGCGACAGGCATGGAGATTCCCGGTTACTACAACCTGGCCGACCGTGGTCAGCAGCTCAATCAACAGCTCGGCGACAAGGCCATCAAGTGGGATCTCGATGCCAGCCAGAAACTGCAACTGGGCACCACCACCGGCTACGGCCAGCGTCTGTTGGCACCGCTGCTACCAGTGCTGCGCTCGGTAGTGACGGATCCTGCCGAACTGAAACTGGTGGAGCAACTGGCGCAATGGAAGGGCGATTATCCGCTGGAGTCCACCAGCGCCACCGTGTTCAACCAGTTCCTGTTCAACCTTGCCGAAGCGGCGATGCACGATGAGCTGGGCAATGATTTTTTCGAGACGCTGCTGTCGACCCGAGTGATCGACGCTGCACTCCCGCGCCTGGCGGCCAATCCGGATTCGCCGTGGTGGGATAACCGCAACACACTCGGCAAGGAAACCCGGGCCGACACGGTCAAGGTTGCCTGGCAAGCGAGCATCGCCCACCTCAAGGCCACCCTTGGAGCGGACTTCGCGCAATGGCAGTGGGGCAAGGCGCACACGCTGACCCATGGCCATCCGCTGGGGCAGCAGAAACCGCTGGACCGGATCTTCAACGTCGGCCCGTTCGCGGCACCCGGCAGCCATGAAGTGCCGAACAACCTGTCGGCCAAGATCGGCCCGGCACCCTGGCCGGTCACCTATGGCCCGTCGACCCGCCGCCTGATCGACTTCGCCGACCCGACCCACAGCCTGACAATCAATCCGGTTGGCCAGAGTGGCGTGCCGTTCGACAGTCATTTCGATGATCAGGCCGATGCGTATGTCGAAGGGGTTTACTACCAGGCGCACCTCACTGATGAAGAGGTGACGGCCAATACCCGCAGCACCTTGAAGCTGTTGCCGGCGCGCTCAAAGCAATAGCGGTTGATTGATTGAGCGGACGCCTTCGCGGGCAAGCCGAGCTCCTACGGGATATTGAATGGCGTAAATCCCGTAGGAGCTCGGCTTACCCGCGAAGAGGCCCTTGCTTACACCATCGCCGCAAAGTTCAGCCTGAACTGCTGCGGTGTCACCCCCAACCTGCGATTGAACACGCTGCGCATGTGCTGGGCATCGCGAAAGCCGCACTGCCAGGCCACGGTCTTGAGCGGTGCCCGTGTGCTCTCGAGCATCACCCGCGCGGCATCCACTCTCGCCCGCTCAACGAACTCGGCGGGGGTGATTTTCGCTTCCTTGGCGAACACCCGGGAAAAGTTGCGCGCGCTCATGTTGGCGGCATTGGCCAGATCGGCGATGGTCAGGTCGCCCGTCAGATTGGCCAGCACATAATGCTGGACCATCGCCACCGCCGACGTCGGTTCGGCGTGAGGGGTCAGGAACGGACTGAATTGTGATTGCCCCCCGGAGCGCTGGGTGAACACTACCAATCGCTTTGCCACGTTCAGTGCCACTTCCGGTCCGTGATCGCGTGCCAGTAAATACAGCGACAGGTCGATGCCCGCCGTCACGCCGGCCGAGGTGTAGAGTTCGGCGTCCTGCACGTACAAACGATCGGCTTCGACCCGGGTCGACGGACACAATGCCGCCAGCGCCGCCGCATCGCCCCAATGTGTCGTCACCGTCCGCCCTTCCAGCAAACCGGCCCGGGCCAGCATGAACGCACCGTTGCAGATCGACCCAAAGCGTTGCGCCAACGCGCAGGCATCTCGCAGCCAGGCATTGAACGCGGCGCCAAAATCCATCAATGGCAACTGCGGACCACCGGCCACCAGCAGCAAATCGTAAGCCTGTGACGCTTTGCTGAAATGCCGATGGGCGTTCAGCGCCAGGCCATTCGAACACGCCATCACCCCGTGCTCCACGCCGATCACTTCCAGTCGATAGTGATCTTCGGGCGCCAGAAAGCGATTGGCCTCGCAGAACACATCCATGGGGCCGGTGACGTCCAGCGACTGGACGCCGGCGAACACCACGATGGCGACGGTTTTACTCATGGTTCGAAACGCCTGTATGGATCACGCTTACTGTGGCAAGAGAGCTTGCTCGCGCTCGACTGCGCAGCAATCGCAAAATCGCCGGATACGATACACCTGAATCTCGGTCGCAGATTTGGGGGCTGCTTCGCAGCCCAGCGGGAGCAAGCTCCCTCGCCACAAAAGCACGGCTACCGCGACCAACCCTAGCCAATCCGGGTCCAACAAGCGAGGCTGGCGCGATATGCATGCTCATTGGCAAGGATCGCAGCCATGGATCGATTGTCCGCTTCAAGGGCCGCGAACAGACTGGAATCCTCAGCGCCGCCACGGCGCTCACTGTGAGGAATCGTCCATGAGCACCACCATCGCCGGGATCAAAATCCCCGACAGCGTACTGGTCAAAGCAACCACCGAATACATCCGCGACATCGAATCCGACCTGCTCTACCACCACTCGCGCCGGGTGTTTCTGTTCGGCGCGCTGAGCGGTGAGCGCAAGCAACTGGCCTACAACCCGGAGCTTCTGTATGTCGGCGCGATGTTCCATGACCTGGGGCTGGTGGAAGGTTACCGCAGTGACAACGAACGCTTCGAAGTCGATGGCGCCAACGCGGCGGCGGCGTTTCTCAAGCCATACGGGCTGAGCGAAGACGATATCGAGCAAGTCTGGTTGTCGATTGCCCTGCACACCACGCCGGGCGTACCGCAGCACTTGCGGCCGACCGTGGCGCTGGTGACTGCCGGCGTCGAGATGGACGTGCTGGGGATGGACTACGCGGCGTTTTCCACTGAGCAGCGCGAAGCGGTGGTGCATGCTCATCCGCGGGGCGAGGGATTCAAGGAGTGCATCATCTGCGCCTTTGCCGACGGTTTGCGCCATCGCCCGCAGACGACGTTCGGCAACGTGAAGACCGATGTGCTGGTGGATCAGGAGCCAGGGTTCAAGCCGATGAACTTCGTCGAAGTCATCCGCAAATCCCCTTGGATTGCCTGACCGCACATGATCGTTCCTACGCTCTGCGTGGGAATGCAGCCCGGGACGC
>NZ_RCOB01000043.1:0-16739 GCF_004307665.1 Pseudomonas sp. Sample_16 | reverse complement strand
GCGGCGAAGGCACGGCACTTCACCGCGTCCTTTTCGGTCATCACCAACGGCAATGACGGGGTGAAATTCAAGGCCTGCAGGCTGTATTCGGCATGGTCGGCGAACGCGTGCGGGACTGGTTGCCAGTGTAGCGTTTCGAGGGTCTTGAAGAAACGCTGCGGATTGCCGATCCCGGCCACCGCGTGCAATGCCTGGCCCGAGGGAAAGTGATCGAGGTGACGTCGTTCGCCGCTTCGCAGATTGACCAGCGCAGTGGGTTGCAATTGAAAAGCAAACCCATCCTCACGATCGGCGGTGGCGCCGTTGTAGAGCACCGCGTCCACACTTTGCAGGCGCTCGGCCGGTTCGCGCAAAGGCCCGGCCGGCAAACAACGCCGATTACCCAGGCCACGGGCGGCGTCGATCAACACCAGCTCCAGATCCCGGGCCATTCGGTAATGCTGCATGCCATCATCGGACAGGATCAAATCCAGCGGTTCACTCGCCAGCAAGGCTTTGACAGCGTTGCTGCGGTTCGGGTCGATCATCAGCGGCACGCCGGTGCGCTGGACAATCAACAGCGGTTCGTCACCGGCAATTTCCGCGCTGTGCTGTGCTTCGACTCGCCATGGCAACTGCGGCGGTTTGGCGCCGTAGCCACGACTGACCACACCGACCCGCAAACCGCTGCGCTGGCAGTGATCGATCATCCACAAAATCAACGGCGTCTTGCCGGTGCCACCGACTGTAATGTTGCCCACCACGATCAGCGGCACCGGTGGCTGATAGATTTCCCCCTCGCCCGCCAAAAAGCGTTTGCGCTTTTTATCGACCACACGCCGATACAACCACTCCAGTGGCTGCAACAGCTTCAGCGCGGGATGGCCTCGGTACCATGCGGCTAACAGGCGATCGGACATGGCCATCAGGGCGCGGGCGGCGCCGCCTCGACTGTGGTCATGCGCAAGTGGCTGAAGCCAAGTTTGCCAGCGGCGTCCATCGCGGTGACGACGGACTGATGCTGGGACTTACCATCGGCACTGATCGACAGCGGCCGGCTGGTATCGCCGTTGGACTCCTTCTGCAATGCGTCCATCAGGCTGGCCAGATCACTTTTGGGCAGCACCTGGTTGTTGACCGAGAACACGCCGTCGGCACTGATGGCGATATCCAGCGGCTTGTTCTGGTCTTCGGCGGGCGATCCACTGACCGCTTCGGGAAGATCGACGCGCAGCTGGGTTTCACGGGTGAATGTGGTGGTCACAACGAAAAACAGCAGCAGGATAAACACCACATCGATCAGCGACGCGAGGTTGATGTCCACTGTTTCCCGCGGTTTGCGGCGGAATTTCACGCTTTGCCCTCAGCCAGATCCACGTCGCGGTCGCCCTGCACCACTTCGACCAGTTTGATCGCTTCCTGCTCCATCCCCACCACCAGCTCATCGATCCGGCGTTGCAGGAATCGATGGAAGAACACTGCCGGGATACCGACCATCAAACCGGCAGCCGTGGTGATCAGGGCCTTGGAGATACCACCGGCCAGCACCGACGCGTTGGTGGTCATGCCATTGCCGGTGAATGCGCTGAAAATATCGATCATGCCCAACACCGTACCGAGCAAGCCCAGCAGCGGCGCCATGGCGGCAATTGTGCCGAGCGCGTTGATGTAGCGCTCCAGATCGTGGATGACCCGTGCGGCAGCTTCTTCGATGCACTCTTTCATGATCTCGCGACCATGCTTGGAGTTGGCAAGGCCCGCGGCCAGGATTTCACCCAACGGCGAGTTGGCGCGCAGTTCCTTGAGTCTGTCCTTGTTGAGTTTCTTGTCCTTGATCCAGACCCAGACCTGACCGAGCAAATGCTCCGGCGTCACGCGGCTGGCCCGCAGGGTCCACAGACGCTCGGCAACGATTGCCATGGCCGCGATGGAACTCAGGATGATCGGCAGCATCATCCAGCCGCCGGATTTGACCAATTCCCACACAGTGTCAGTCCCCTCGAAAAAGTGCGCCACTCTAACATAGGGGGTGGACGCACCGAAGACCGTGATGTCGCATCCGGTCGGGCTTTAGTAACGCTCGGTTATTGAACCGATACTGGCGGGTCGCGCCAGAACCGCCGCTCCAGACGCATCGAGCGGGGAGATTCAAACCGCCCCAGTTGCAGATGAATGGCACCTTCATGCGCACTGTCATGGATCGCAATGCCACGCTTGAGATAGCGAGCCACGACGGTTGGGTGCGGATGGCCGAATGAATTGCCATGCCCACGAGAAATCAGCACCGCTTTAGGCTGCAAGCCATTGAGTAACGCCATGGACGACGAACTGCGGCTGCCATGATGCGGTGCCTGCAACCAGTCGGTCGGTACGGCCAATGGACTGTCGAGCAGCGATCGCTCGGCGGCGGCATCGATATCACCGGTCAACAACAAGCGCTCGCCATTGGCTTCGATCTGCAAAACACAGGACTTTTGATTGCTGTCACCGGCTGATGACCATTGCCAGAGCCGGAACTTCACCCCGTCCCAGATCCATTGCCGGTCGGTTTCACAGGCCTGGGCTTGCAACTCGGCAGGCAGTGCCAGCGGATCGCCACTGATGACACGCTTCACCGCCAGCCCCTTGGCGACCGCCAGGGCGCCGCCGGCATGATCGGCGTCGGCGTGACTGATCAGCATCAAATCGAGCTCTTTTACGCCAAGCTTGCGCAATGAAGGCAACACCACCCGTTCGCCCAGATCGAAATCACCGAAGCGCGGGCCGGTGTCATACAGCAAGGCCTGATGGCGAGTGCGCACCAGGATCGCCAGGCCTTGCCCGACGTCCAGCTGCCAGATGTCGGCGATTCCTTCGGGCAACTCTGCCCGTGGAGGAAACACCAGCAACAGCAGCATCGGCCACCCCAACGGACGCATTGGCACGCCCTGGGGCAACAACAGAAGTAAGGCGCCCATGGCCCCCACGCACCCTACCCAGAACGGGATCGCCATGGGCACCCACGCTGCAATCCGCCCAGCGACCAATGCCAACCCCTTGAACAAAAAATCGATCAAACCGCCCGCGAGCCACAACAGGCCTTCCCCTACGTGAGGCAGTGGCAATAACAGAGTGCCGAGCAATGCAGGAGGCAATACCAGCAGACTGATCCATGGCACTGCCAGCAAATTGACCAATGGTCCGCTGACACTGATCGGCAATCCCAGCACCAACAGCAACGGCAGCAGGCCAATCGCGATCAGCCATTGGGCGCGGGTCCATGTTTGCCACCAACGCCAGGGGCCGAGACGACCGCCTAAGGTAAAAATCAAAACCGCGACTGCGGCGAAGGACAGCCAGAATCCCGGTTGCAGACTGGCCAGCGGGTCTAGCAGCAATACGCCATTGAGCGCCAGCAATAACGGCCACCAGGCACCCAGGTGACGAAAACGCAGACGCCACAACAACACCAGACCGATCATCAGACAGGCACGGCGAACCGGGACTTCAAACCCGGCCAACAATCCGTAAACCAGCGCGGCGATGAATGCCAGGCCGCAAGCCCAGGGCAGCCAAGGGAGGCGAGTTGGCCAGAGTCCATAGCGGGCCAGACCGGCGATCAGCAAGTACACCACGCCCGCCAGCAAACCGATGTGCTGGCCGGAAATCACCAGCAAGTGCACGGTGCCGGTGTCTTGCAACACTTGCCAGTCTTTGCGGCTGAGCCCGGCACCATCGCCAAGCACCAACGCCGCCAGTGCCCCCGTTCGACCCTGTGCATCCACCGCCAGCAATCTTTGGCGGATGCCGTCACGCCAGGCCCATCGCGCCTCAACCAGTCGCGCGCCATCCTTGACCGTACCCGTCGCACCAATGCGTTGCGCCGATAGCCAAGCTTCGTAATCGAATGCATGCGGATTGAGCAAGCCGGCAGGACGCTTCAACTTGACCGCCAATCGCCAGCGCTCGCCACTTTTCACCGGCGGGCCGTCGTACCAGGCCAGGCGCATGAGCGACGGCACGTCTGCGTGTCGCGACGTTGCCTGCGCCAATTCAAATCGAACAACCGCCTCGCCGTTCTCGGGCAATCCCGTCACCCGCCCTTCGACCCATCGGGTCTCACCATCCAGATCCGGCGTCAAGCGGTCATCCAATGCCCAATGGGCCTGCGCGCAACCCCAACTCAAACCGAACAGAAAAAACGCCACCGGATAAGTTCTGAACGGCAGCAACATCAAACCCACAACCGGCATCAACAGCCACAACCCGACCGGCGGCAATGCCGGTAAAAAACGCAAGGCCAGCAGACCCAACGCCAGCGCCATCATCCCTGTGCGCATAAGCCCGTCCTTGAGAGTCCCGACCTTAGGCATAGTCGTCTGGCGGCACGCTCGTCGTTATCAATTGTCACAAAGTCTGAATGGGCGCTTCATGGAATCGAGACATACTTGCCGCCTTGACCGACCGAGAATCCCTATGCCCCGGCGATTATTCAAACGTTACATGCCAGACCCGACCAGCATCAGGGAACATAAATCCTTACGCTTTCTCGGCACGCTGCTGCATGACCCGAACCTCTGGCACCTCAATCGCCACTCCGTCGCACGGGCCATGGCGGTTGGCTTGTTTGCGGCTTTTCTGCCGATTCCGTTGCAGATGCTGCTGGCCGCGACCCTTGCCATCGTGGTGCGCGGCAATATGCCGATTGCAGTAAGCCTGGTCTGGCTGACCAATCCGATCACCATGCCGGCAGTGTTCTTTTGTACCTATCAGACCGGCGCGTGGTTGCTGGATGTTCCCGCGCGGCATCTGCCGGATGAGCTGACCTGGGAATGGATCAGCGGCGAGCTGTCGACGTTGTGGCAGCCGTTTTTGCTGGGGTCGGTGGTGACGGGGGTGGTGTTGGGAGCGTTGGCTTATTGCCTGGTGATGCTGTATTGGCGCTGGTGGGTCGCGCGGCAGTGGAGGCGGCGCAAGCAGAGTCGGATGTGATGGGGTGTCTTTGAGGTTGGTCGTACGTACCGTTACAGAAACCGAGGCGACCTTCGAGCCGACCTCGCTGAGGTCGAATACACTCCCATACGGCACCGCGACCCTTGTGGGAGCTGGCTTGTCGGGTCGCCGCATCGCAGCGATGGCGGCCAGACAATCAGCCATGATTTTGCGGATATAGCCGTTCCCATGTAGGAGCGAGCCTGCTCGCGATGGTCGTCAACGATAACGCGCCTTGGCTGGATGGTCGCGGTGTCTGGACGTTTTTCGCGAGCAGGCTCGCTCCTACAATGGGATGGGGGGTATCAGGTAGAGATTGGTCGGCTGTCAGGCCGTCATCGCTGCGATGCGGCGACCCGACAAGCCAGCTCCCACTTGAAATGCGTACAATCCAGACAAACAGGCCGGCCGGTAGGCCGCCTCGGCCCTCTTGTTTCACCCGCCCCATCGGCAGGCTGAGTGGAGGCGTTTATCCGGGGGTGGGCGCGTAGCGCCGTGCGGCGCAGCCGCACACATCGAGAGGAGGTCGTCGCGAAGCAGACCGGAGGCGATGCCCCCGGATGAATGCCGGAGCGAAGGTACCCCGAGCCCCAGCGAGGGGCCGTACGTAAGGGGCGAGCGTTTTTTGGTTACTTTTTTTGGCGCTTGTAAAAAAGTGACTCGCCGTAAGGGCGAAACCATAAGTGGCCGTTACCGCAGAAACGGATATACACCCAAAATCCCCAAGAAAAACATCCTCAGGTCCGCATCCCCCGCCCACTCACCAACAACCGCGCACACCCAAAATACAAAATCACCGTCGCCACCACCATGAAGGCAATCGCCACGCTGATCCGGATATCCGAAACCCCAAGAATGCCGTAGCGGAAGGCGTTGACCATGTGCAGAACAGGGTTGGCCAACGACACGGTCTGCCAGAACGGCGGCAACAGCGTAATCGAATAAAACACCCCGCCCAGATAGGTCAACGGCGTCAGCACGAACGTCGGGATGATCGAAATGTCATCGAAGTTGCGCGCAAACACGGCGTTGATGAAGCCCAGCAGCGAGAAAATCGTCGCCGTCAGCACCACCACCAGGATGGTCACGCCCAGGTGATGCACTTGCAGATGGGTGAAGAACAGCGACAACAAGGTCACGATGATCCCGACCATCAACCCGCGCAACACGCCGCCCAGGACGTAGCCGATCAGAATCGTGTGTGGCGAGACCGGTGAAACCATCAGTTCTTCGATGGAACGCTGGAACTTGCTGCCGAAGAAACTCGACACCACGTTGCCGTAGGAGTTGGTGATCACCGACATCATGATCAGCCCCGGCACGATGTACTCCATGTAGGTGAAGCCGCCCATGTCGCCGATCTGCCGGCCGATCAGGTTACCGAAGATCACGAAGTACAGAACCATGGTGATGGCCGGTGGCAGCAGGGTCTGCGGCCAGATCCGGGTGAAGCGCCGGATTTCGCGGTAAACGATGGTGTTGAGGGCGACGAGGTTGGGTTGCAGCTCGGAACTCATACCGCCACCTTCGACAGATTTTTCTCCACCAGGGACACGAACAACTCCTCAAGGCGATTGGTTTTATTTCGCAGGCTCAACACTTCAATATTTTGCTGGGCAAGCTGGGTGAACAGCGCAGTGATCCCCATCGACTTGTCCACCTGGACTTCCAGCGTATGGCCGTCAAGCAGACGTGATGGATAACCGAGCAACTGCGGTGGCGCACTGAGGCTGTTCTTCAGATCCAGCAGGAAGGTCTCGACGTGCAACTGGCCGAGCAACTGCTTCATGCTGGTGTTCTCGACGATGGTGCCGTGGTCGATGATGCCGATGTTGCGGCACAGCTGTTCAGCCTCTTCCAGGTAGTGCGTGGTGAGGATGATGGTGATGCCTTTCTGGTTCAGTTCGGTGAGGAAGGTCCACATCGAACGACGCAGTTCGATGTCGACGCCGGCAGTCGGTTCGTCGAGGATCAACAGACGTGGTTCGTGAACCAGCGCGCGGGCAATCATCAGACGACGCTTCATGCCACCCGACAGTGAACGTGATGGCACGTCGCGCTTGTCCCACAGGCCGAGCTGGGTCAAGTACTGCTCAGCGCGTTCCTTGGCGACTTTCGACGGGATGCCGTAGTAACCGGCCTGGGTCACGACGATGTCGAAGGTCTTTTCGAACTGGTTGAAGTTGAATTCCTGGGGCACGACGCCAATGCAGCGCTTGAGTTGCGCAGGGTTCTTGTCCAGGTCATGACCGAAGATATTCACCGTGCCACTGGTCTTGTTCACCAGGGTCGAAAGAATGCCGATGGTCGTGGATTTGCCGGCGCCGTTAGGGCCGAGCAAGGCGAAAAAGTCACCTTCGGCGACATCCAGATCGATACCACTCAGGGCCTGGAAACCGTTGCCGTAGGTTTTGGTTAGCTGCCGGATGGACAGAGCGGAACTCATATCGGATTACGCACCAAGAAGGGAAGAAAAGGATAAATAAGGGCGAGCGGCGAACAACACAACCACAGTGCACCGCCGCAATGTTGCTTGTCCCCGCCGCACAAGTACAGTCAAGCGTGTCGATAGTAAGTATTAAGTCAACGCAGTCATGACCGCTTTCTGATAGGCCGGACGCTGCTTCAAACGGGCGTACCAGGCCTGAAGATGGGGCAGCGGCGCGCGCTCGATCGGCATCTCGAACCAGGCATAAATGAAACTGCCGAGGGGAATATCGCCCATGCCGATGTCATCGCCGGACAGGTATGGTTTGTTCGCCAGCGCCTGATCGGCCATTGCCAGCAAGCCTTCGCATTCGGTGATCGCCGCCTTGATGGCAGACCAATCCTGCTGCTCTGCGGGAGTGCGCAATACGCCCCAGAACACCGTGCGAAACGGCCCGGCGAAACTGGAGGTGGTCCAGTCCATCCACTTGTCAGCAGTGGCCCGCGCTCGCAGATCGGTTGGATACCACGCGGTGTCGGACGCATGCCTGGCCATCAGATAACGAACGATGGCGTTGGATTCCCACAACACAAAACCATCGTCCTCAATCACCGGCACACGGCCGTTGGGGTTCATGGCGCGATACTCGGGCGTATCGACAACACCAAAGGCGCCGCCCGCATCGATGGCTTCGTATGCCAGCCCCAACTCCTCGGCGGCCCACAACGGCTTTCTGACATTCGATGAATTTTTCCGACCCCAGATCTTCAGCATGACCGCCTCTCGATTGATGAATGCGCAGGCAGCATACGCCGGATCAGGTACGACTCAAATCGCTCTGCATGTCACCCAGCAACGGCGACAGCTGTTCGCCGAACAGATGCGGATAACACTTTTCCAGGTGCTCGAAAAAGAATTCCTCAGGCACATCGGCAAACTGGCCGTGATCGACGAGGTACTCCATCAGTTTCTCGCCGTCGCGGTTGAACGGATGGAAAACACTGTCATTGACTCCATCGAATTCCAGCGGCGCCACATTGAACAACTCACACAGTTTCTGGTTGAACGCCGGGGTCGCCTTGACCCAGCGACCCTGCAGGTAGAACTCGGTGTAGCCGTGCATGGCGAACATGTCGCTCTTGAGCAGCTCGAGCAGGCGCGGCGTCGACAAATGATTGCGCACATCCGCCAGGCCGATCCGCGCCGCAATGCCGCAATGCCGCGCGGCACCGGCCAGCAGCGTGGCTTTGGGCACGCAATAACTCTCCCCGGCCGCCAGGGCGTAACTGCCGCACAAAGTCTGCGGATCGCGGCTGAAGGTGTACGGGTTGTAGCGCACGGCCTCGCGTACCGCGTAATAAAGGCTGATCGCCTGCTCAAGCGGGTCGCGACTGCTGCCACGGTGTTTTTCGGCGAACTCCACCACCGAGGGATGGTCACTATCGATGAAGCGGCCGGGGCTTAGGTACTCATGCATGCGACGATCTCCTGGGGAAGCCCCGAGTCTATCGAGAGGTTCAGCACAGAGATAACGACGTTTCGGCCAAATATGAGCGCTTAGCCGCCCGTTAAATGAACGATTTACCAGGCCTGTTGCCAACCGGACCTACAGAAATCATCCGGGATTTCCCACGTTTTCAATCACCTCGCTCCGACCCCCCTGTTTTGCGGATGCCGTCTAAGCTCTGTGGGTTGGCTCGCCCTGGTTTCACGGAGGATTAAATATGCTGCTGTTGTGGATACTGGTTCTGGTTGTCGGGATCGCTTATTTAGCCCACCGTCGCATCGCCCCGCTGCCCGCCATGGGCATCGTGGCTGTCTACCTGCTGGCAATGGGCATCTTCAGTCGCGCGCCGGGCTGGCTGTTGCTGGTTTTCTGGCTTCTGCTCGCTGCGGTCGCTGCGCCGTTACTGCTGCCTGACCTGCGCCGCAAATTCTTCAGCGCGCCGATGTTCAACTGGTTCCAGAAAACCCTGCCGCCCATGTCGCAAACCGAACGCGACGCCATTGAAGCGGGTACGGTGTGGTGGGATGGCGAACTGTTCAGCGGTCGTCCGGACTGGAACAAACTGCTGTCCTACCCCAAGGTACAACTGAGCGAAGAGGAACAGGCCTTCATCGACGGCCCGACCGAAGAACTCTGCGCCATGGTCAGTGACTACCAGATCGGTCAAACCATGGACCTGCCAGCCGAGGCCTGGACGTACATCAAGGAAAACGGTTTCTTCGCCCTGATCATCCCCAAGGAATTTGGTGGCAAAGGCTTCTCGGCGTATGCCCATTCCCAAGTGGCGATGAAACTGGCCAGCCACAGTGGCGACCTCGCCTCCACCGTGATGGTCCCCAACTCCCTCGGTCCCGCTGAGTTGCTGCTGCATTACGGCACCGACGAGCAACGTAATCACTACCTGCCACGCCTGGCACGGGGCGACGATA
This sequence comes from Pseudomonas sp. Sample_16, assembly GCF_004307665.1. NCBI lineage: Bacteria > Pseudomonadati > Pseudomonadota > Gammaproteobacteria > Pseudomonadales > Pseudomonadaceae > Pseudomonas > Pseudomonas sp. Sample_16. Next base: position 6,925 of record NZ_RCOB01000043.1, on the reverse strand, counting down.
TTCCGTGTTTCGCCCTCACCGGCCCAATGGCCGGCTCCGACGCCGGCGGCATGCCCGACACCGGGGTGATCTGCAAAGGTGAGTGGGAAGGCCAGGAAACCCTGGGCCTGCGTCTTAACTGGGAAAAGCGCTACATCACCCTGGGGCCTGTCGCCACCCTGCTTGGCCTCGCCTTCAAGGCTTACGACCCGGACCATCTGCTGGGCGACAAAGAAGACCTGGGCATCAGCCTCGCGCTGATTCCGACCGACATTCCCGGCGTGGAAATCGGTCGTCGTCACCTGCCACTGGGCGCAGCGTTCATGAACGGTCCGAACTCCGGCAAGGACGTTTTCATCCCGCTGGAGTTCCTCATCGGCGGCCAGGAAATGCTCGGCAAAGGCTGGATGATGCTGATGAATTGCCTGTCGGTCGGGCGTTCGATTTCCCTGCCGGCGGTGGGTACCGGCATGGCCAAGTTCACCAGCCTGGTGACAGGCCAGTACGCGCAGATTCGCGAACAGTTCAACGTGCCGATTGCGGCGTTCGAAGGCATTCAGGAATCCATGGCCCGCATCGGCGGTAACGCCTGGATGATGGATGCCGCGCGGATGCTGACGGCCAATGCGGTGGACCTGGGCGAGAAACCTTCGGTGCTGTCGGCGATTCTCAAGTATCACCTCACCGAACGGGGCCGTGAATGCATCAGCCACGCCATGGATGTACACGGCGGCAAGGCGATCATCCAGGGACCGAACAATTACCTCGCGCGCAAATGGTGTGGCGCGCCGATTTTCATTACCGTCGAGGGCGCGAACATTCTTTCGCGCAATCTGATGATCTTCGGTCAGGGCGCCATTCGCTGCCATCCTTTCGTCCTCAAGGAAATGGCCCTGGCCACCCATGAAGACAAGGATCAGGCACTGGTTGAGTTCGATGGCCTGTTGCTCAGGCACATCGGATTTGCCGTCAGCAATGCCGCGAGCACGCTGGTGCTGAATCTCGGGTTTGGACACCTGGAACATATGCCGGGCGACAGGCTCAGCCAGGGTTATTTCCGCGCTCTCAACCGGCAGGCTGCTGCGTTCGCATTGCTGGCCGATCTCAGCATGATGCTGCTCGGTGGCGAATTGAAACGTCGCGAACGCCTGTCGGCACGCCTGGGCGATGTACTCAGCAACATGTACCTGGCCAGCGCCGCGCTCAAGCGCTACAACGACCTCGACGCGCCGGAACACATGGAGCCGCTGTTTGCCTGGGCCATGGAGGAAAGCCTCGGCCAGGCCGAACGGGCCATGGATGAATTGCTCAACAACTTCCCGAACAAAGTCCTGGCGTGTGTGCTGCGGGTGATCGTGTTCCCGTTCGGTCGTCGCCACAAAGGGCCTTCCGACAAGCTGGGCGCACAGGTTGCTGCGGTTATCGGTCGGGCCAAAGGTGACCCGGCGCTGGAGGAAGTGCTCCTGGGTTGCTACCGCCCGCAATCGCTGGAAGACCCGGTCGGCGCCCTGCAACATGCCTGCAACCTGTCGGGCGCTGCGCAATCCTTGCAGAAAAAACTGCATGTGGCGCTCAAGAGCGGTCAGGTCAAACCGGTCGCAGGCGAGCACGTGATCGATGCAGCGCTGGAGGCCGGCGTGTTGCAACCGGTGGAAGCGCAAGCCCTGCGTGACGCCGAGGCGGCGCGGCGCAAGGTGATCGATGTCGATGACTTCGACAAAGAGGAACTGGCGATAGCCGCGGGGAAGGTCCGCTGATCAAACCGAGCCGCTACACCATGTAAAAACGGGCGCAGGAGCTTTATACTCCCGCGCCCGTTTTGCTCTTGAGGACTTATCTCGTGTCCAACATCGTTGCCGATCATCTCGTATTGCTCGACCACCTGCGCAGCATCCTGGTCGCCGTAGGTGAGGCCGAACAGGTTCCCGACGAAAGCCATGCCTTGTTCCTGGAGCGCTTCGACGAACTGCTTGCACTGCTGCCGGTCGACCCGATCGAAAGCCAGTACCTGGGCCAGGACATCCTGTGCCAGGTGATCACCCGCTACCCGCAAATCGCTCACCTGGTCCCGCGCGACCTGCTGTGGTACTTCGCTGGCGACTGCCTGCACTACATGCCTGATGACGAAATCGATCTGTATCAGGCACTGGAAGAACGTCGCTTCGAAGCCGAACAGAACGACGAGCCGTTTGACTGGAACCAGGAAAAGCAGCTACTGGCGTTGTCCAACCAGGACAGCAAGCACTGATCTGAAAGACGTTGTATGAAAAGGCCCGCATGCCGAACATGCGGGCCTTTTTGTTTTGCCGACAGATCGAGTCTTTGCTCAGAACAACCCGTCACTCTCGGGCAGTTCATACTCCGATACCGCCGTACTCAAGCTGTCCGACTTGCCCGGCTTGCCCAACGTCGGCTCTTTCTCCAGGCACTCCACCAGGTAATCGATCAACACCCGAAGCTTGGGCGGCAGGTATCGGGTTGGCGAATGCAGTAACCAGGCACCGCCGTGGTAGGACGCCAGGAAGGTCCAGTCCGGCAGCACTTGCACCATCAACCCCTTCTCCAGGGCTCGGCGCGCCGTGAAATAAGGCAGGCTGCCAATGCCGATGTGCTGCAATACCGCGCCAAACCGCACGCCCGTGTGATTGGCGGCATAGCGCCCGCGCACGCCGACAGTGACCAGCTTGTTGCCTTTCTTGAACTTCCACCGCGCATCGCTCGGGGTTTCCCCCAGATAAATGCAACTGTGGTTGAGCAAGTCATGGGGATGAGCCGGTGTTCCATGTTCGGCCAGATACTGCGGTGTCGCGCAGAGCATATGGTCGATCGTCAGCAACTGACGCCCCACCAACCCAGCAGGCGGCCGATCGGTAATGCGTATCGCCAGGTCGACGTGATCGTCGATCAAATCCACCTGACGATCCTCGAGCAACAACTCCACATCCACTTTCGGATAACGGCGCAAGAACTCCGGCATATGCGGATGGATCACGATCCGACCCACCGCTTTCGGCACACTGAGACGCACCACCCCCTCTGGCTCATCGGTGAACTGACCACTGATCTCCATCACTGAACGGGCAGCGTTGACCATCTCCTGGCACCGTTTGAACACCTCTTCCCCGCCGTCGCTCAAACGCAGCTTGCGCGTGGTGCGTTGCAGGAGTCGCGTCGCGAGCGCTTTCTCCAGTCGCGAAATACTGCGGCTGACCGCCGAGGGTGAAGAGCCCAATTGACGTGCCGCTTCGGAGAAGCTGCCGGTCTCGACAACCTTGACGAAAATCGCCATTTCACCAAGAAGAGGCAACGGTAGATTTATGCTCACAACGCAACAGTCCTTTGATGTTTGAACGGATTATCACGCTATTCCACCCTTCATATAATAAAAAACAGAATTTTTTATTCGAGCACGGAACATGACGCTTCGCCTGTTTTTCCATAGTGATGAGCTCAAGGCCAACGTGGAAGTCCTGGACTGCACGCCACACGAGAGCGAATTCGCCGTGGTACTGCGCGCAACACTGTTCCACCCGCAGGGCGGTGGGCAACCCTTCGATACCGGCTGGATTGGCGAAAGCCGAGTGCTACGCGTAGTCCAGGACCCGGACCGGATCGTCCACTTCGTCGACAGTCCGGTAAAAATCGGTATGACCCAGATCCGGATCGACGAAGAGCGTCGCCAGTTCAATACACGCATGCATTCAGCCGGCCACCTGATCGGTCATTTCGTCCAGGCCATGGGCTGGATGCCGATCAAGGCGCATCACTGGCCTGGCGAAGGGCGTGTGCAGTTCAAACCGACGGAATCGGCCCGGGAAGTTGAAGCGCAAACCCTGCAGGGAGGCATCGAGCAGTGGATCGCCCACGACCTGCCGCGCTTGATATCACTGCGCGAAGGCGCCCGGGAAATAGGTTTCGGTGAACTGCCCGCCTACGGTTGCGGCGGCACCCATGTACGTAGCCTCAAGGAATTGGGCACGGTCACGATCGAATCCCTTTCGCAAAAGAAAGGGACGTTATCCGTCCACTACCACGTGGACTGAGCCTTTGGGCGATGGCCCCCAAGCCATTGCCCGACGCCGGGAGGAGCCTGCACTCGCAGGCTTCGTCGACTCTCTGATAGATGGACCTGAGACATGATGCTAGACGTCGAGCGTCTCGATGAGACGTGCATAAAAAAACTGGCCAATGAAGAAGTCCTCGCCATACGCGTAAAAAATTGGCTACCCACGCCGTTGGCGATGCAGATTGGCGACAAGATCCTCGCACCCGGCTTTGAAGGCTATATCAACGCGCCCAGTATCGGCCGTATCGGCATGGCGTTTTACGAGGCGGAAAACCAGCCGCTGTTGATAGAGGATTATTTCGAACGCGCCACCCGCAACATCGCGGAATTACGCAACCGGTGTGCGCCCTACCCGTCGCCGGTCGACACCCTGCGCTGCATGCTCGACGAATCCTGGCCGGCGGGAGCGCACCTGGAAAACCTCTACGGACGCAAGATGTACGTCGGACTCTCCCGCGTGGTGAAACCCGGTGTGTGCTTTCTTGCCCATCACGACATCTTCGCCAAGGACGCCCCGGACAGCTTCCAGGCCAGAAGCCTGGAGGCGCAGTTCGCCTGCAACGTCTACCTGAACATGCCCACCGAAGGCGGTGCTCTGCAGTTGTGGGACGACGACATTTCCCCGGAACAATTCGACGAAATGCGCGGCGACAGTTACGGCATCGAACCGGCTTTGCTTGGTACGCCAGCGCTGGAGATTCTCCCCGCTCCCGGGGATTTCATCATGTTCAACTCCCGCCGCATGCACTCAGTGACCCCGGGCGTGGCCGAACCACGCCTGAGTCTTTCATTTTTTGTCGGCTATCGCGGCACGGCTTCCCCCCTGACTTTCTGGAGTTGAGATGCTTTCAAATTACCTGGGTGAATTTCTGGCGCTGGCAATCGTGCACTTTCTCGCCGTGGTCGCCCCCGGTCCGGACTTCGCCGTAACCATCCGCCAAAGCGTACGTTTTGGCCGATGGGTGGGGATCTGCACCGCACTGGGCATCGGCGCCGGCATTTCCGTGCATGTGCTGTATACGGTGCTGGGCGTCGGCGCCTTGATGCACACCACGCCATGGCTGCTCACGGTGGCCAAGGTCGTGGGCGCCGCCTACATCCTGTATCTGGGCGTCAGCCTGATTCGCAGCCAGCCCAGATCCGTACTCGAGGGCGATAAAATCACTGATGAACCGGTTATCCAGCAGACATCGCTGAAGGCCTTCACCACCGGTTTTCTGACCAACGCCACCAACCCGAAGGCCACACTGTTTTTCCTGGCGATTTTCACCACGCTCATCAGCGCCACCACACCACTGAAGATTCAGGCGCTCTACGGGGTGTGGATGTGCCTGGTAAACGCCCTGTGGTTTGTGATCGTGGCGCTGTTCTTTTCCAGCTCCAAGGTCAGACTGCTGTTCATGCGCATGGGCCATTGGTTTGAACGCACCATGGGTGTGGTCCTGATTTTGTTTGCGGGGCGGTTGATGTTGTCGATGTAAACGCGCAGCAACTCCGATCTGGGCTTAGAAGAGTGGCGGCAAGATTCTGCCCCTCTTCGACTCCGTGAACCCTGGACCTCTGGCGAGAAGGCTTACGGTTCGATCCTTAAACTACTCACTCAATCGCAACTTTAGCCTGAGTAGTGGCAATCACCCTGTCGCCATAAGTAGCGTTGCAGACCACATCACAGAGTTTTCCGTCAGTAGACACGGAGGAGAAACAAGCACTGAACAGCAGTTGTTTATCGGCAGAAACCAGCTCGTCTGCCGCTAATGTCACATGTAAAAGCCTAAAGGGAGTAACCCGACCCACCTTATGATCCAGTAGCCGAGACATGACCTGACTCAGACCATACATGACAACTGCCACGGGCCACGTCGGGTAGTCAGGGAAGTGTCCTTCACACCTGGCTGCCGAGAACCCAACACTTTCAGCAGTGATCTCCTGCTCACTCAACGTAAGCACCGACAATGGGAACGCTTCAGCGTATGGAGAACTAACAGAGCTCGAGGTAGTGGGCACTAGATGGTTTGAGAAGAGCTTTTGAAATGTCTTTTCTGACAGCACTTGGTAATCCACGGACAACTCTGCGTACAACTGCCCCTCGATCAACAGCTCGGTTCTTGCGAGCACCCTTTTTCGTGACCTTTCAACGATCTTAGCCCGAGCGGTCATCAACGGAGTTCGTCCATACCTCATGGGGTTGTACCGCAAATCCCAGTGAGCTCGTGAGGCCAAGTAATACACACGCTCTCCTTCAACCTGCGCCAGCGCAGCAGCGCACGACCCCAGGATAGCCAAGTGGCGCCCGGCCTCGGCCGTAGCCAATGGTCCGAGCTCGCTCCCCAGCGGTTGCTCAGGCTTGAAATCCCCCCAGATATCCCACTCGCCAGAGACTTTGTAGAGCGAATCAAATGCAAAATATGGGCGCTGTACTGCAATGCTCGTGGCCATCTGCGCCATGTTGACCGCAGTTCGATCTTTCTGAGTTGGAATCTGGAACACCTGACTCATGGCTGCCTTTCTTCCTATCGGTGATGACAAGAACATTGCTTGACCCTGTGGCACATCTAAACAGTAGGGCAAAACCTACATGACCGAACCTGTCAAAAATTACAGTTCGACTGCAAAGACGACCGACGGCACCAGATTGCGGTCCACCCCTTCCGGGCAGCCCAGGTCTTCGAGCTTGGCCAGCCAACAAGAAATGGAAGTGTCATTGCTTGGCCCCGTTGGGGCCTAGAACAGCGCCAGCCCCCAAAATTTTGAGGGTGGAGTTCTTACCGGAAGAACACGCGCAAACAAAAACGCCGCTCATTGCTGAGCGGCGTTTTTGTTGAATATGGAGCGGGAAACGAGACTCGAACTCGCGACCCCGACCTTGGCAAGGTCGTGCTC
>NZ_RCOB01000191.1:0-17002 GCF_004307665.1 Pseudomonas sp. Sample_16 | reverse complement strand
ACGAATTCGGCCAGATCGACCTTCTCCGCCACCCGCGGTTCTTTCTGCGGCGTGCCCAGGTACAGGAAGGCGATCACCTCTTCGCCTTCCGTCAACCCCAAACCTTTGGCCACATGAGGCGAGTAGGCCAGATCACCGGTACGCCACACCGCGCCGATGCCTTGCGCATAGGCCGCCAGCAAGATCCCGTGGGCGGCGCACCCCGCCGCCAGCAATTGCTCGGACTTCGGATACTTGACGTGATCCTGCACGCGAGCGATCACCACAACCACCAAAGGTGCACGCAACGGACCGTTACGAGCCTTGTCGATGGCGGCTTGCGTCACTTCGCCGTCCTGCAGCCTGGCGGCTTCAGCCAGCAACTCGCCCATTTGCTCGCGCGCCGCGCCTTCTACCGTCAGAAACCGCCAAGGCTGCAAGTGGCCGTGATCCGGGGCGCGCATGGCCGCGGCGAACAGCACTTCGCGCTGCTCGGCAGTCGGTGCCGGATCTAGCAATCGTGGAACGGAAACACGGTTGAGCAAAGCGTCGAGAGCCTGCATCGGCCACCTCCAGAAAAAATTGTGCGGCTATTCTAGCGGTAACTACTCTGGCGGTGCGGTTTACATGCCCTGCCCCGCAGGTAGAATGGCGCCCTTCCCTATTTCAGCCCGAGCGGACTTCATGGCGTTGCCGACCTTACGTCTCATTGGTTTCATCATCGGCATCTTCCTGATCACCCTGGCCATCGCCATGGTCGTGCCCATGGCCACGCTGGTGATCTTCGAGCGCACAGGCGACCTGCCGTCGTTTCTCTGGGCCAGCATGATCACCTTCGTCGGGGGGCTCGCCCTGGTCATCCCCGGCCGCCCGGAACATGTACATCTGCGGCCACGGGACATGTACCTGCTGACCGTCAGCAGCTGGCTGGTGGTATGTATCTTCGCCGCGCTGCCGTTTTTACTGACCCAGCACATCAGCTACACCGATTCGTTCTTTGAAAGCATGTCCGGCATCACCGCCACCGGCGCAACGGTGCTCACGGGTCTGGACAACATGTCCCCCGGCATCCTGATGTGGCGTTCATTGCTGCACTGGATCGGCGGCATCGGGTTCATCGGCATGGCGGTCGCGATTCTGCCGTTGCTGCGTATCGGTGGCATGCGGCTGTTCCAGACCGAGTCGTCGGACCGTTCCGAAAAAGTCATGCCCCGTTCGCACATGGTGGCACGGCTGATCGTTGCCGCTTATGTCGGCATCACCATACTCGGCAGCCTGGCGTTCTGGTGGGCCGGGATGAGCCCGTTCGATGCGATCAACCACGCGATGTCAGCGATTTCCACCGGTGGTTTCTCGACCTCCGACCAGTCTTTGGCCAAGTGGCCGGAGCCAGCAGTGCATTGGGTGGCGATCGTCATCATGATTCTTGGTGCCCTGCCGTTCACCCTGTATGTAGCGACCTTGCGCGGTAACCGCAAAGCACTGATCAAGGATGAGCAGGTTCGAGGCTTGCTCGGCATGTTGCTGGTGACCTGGCTGGTGCTCGGCACCTGGTACTGGTGGACCACCCAGTTGCATTGGCTGGAGGCATTACGGCATGTGGCGCTGAACGTCACATCGGTGGTGACCACCACCGGTTTCGCATTAGGGGATTACAGCCTGTGGGGCAATTTCTCGCTGATGCTGTTCTTCTATCTGGGGTTCGTCGGCGGCTGCTCCGGCTCGACCGCGGGTGGGATCAAGATCTTCCGCTTCCAGGTGGCCTACATCCTGCTCAAGGCCAACCTTAATCAGCTGATCCACCCGCGTGCGGTGATCAAGCAGAAGTACAACGGTCACCGGCTCGACGAAGAGATCGTGCGTTCGATCCTGACCTTTTCGTTCTTCTTCGCCATTACCATCTGCGTGATCGCGCTGCTGTTGTCGCTGCTCGGCGTCGACTGGATGACCGCCCTCACCGGCGCGGCCGCCACGGTGTCCGGCGTTGGTCCGGGACTGGGCGAGACCATTGGCCCGGCGGGCAACTTCGCCACCCTGCCGGACGCCGCCAAGTGGATTCTCTCGTTCGGCATGCTCCTTGGCCGGCTGGAGATCATTACGGTGTTTGTGTTGTGTATTCCGGCGTTCTGGCGCCATTGACCACGGGTGGCGCGTTCAGCAGCCGCGTCCGGTACTCGCCGGGCGTGGTGTCGAACCAGCGGCGGAAAGCGCGGAAGAAGTTGCTCGGGTCGGCGAACCCCAGCAAGTAAGCGATCTCCAGCAAGGTCATGGTGGGTTGCGCCAGGTATTGCTCCGCCAGTTCGCGCCGGGTGTCGTCGAGCAACGTCTGGAAACTCGTGCCCTCTTCCTGCAAGCGTCGCTGCAAGGTGCGTTGCGACAGATGCAGCGTCTGTGCCACGGCATCACGCTTGGGCTCACCCTGGGGCAGCAAACGGCACAGCACCTGCCGTGCCTTGTGAGTGACACGACTCTCGGAAAACCGCGCCAGGTATTCACCGGCAAACCGGTCATGCAGCAGCGCCATGGCTTCGTTGGCCGTCGGTAGGGGCGCTTCCATGTCTGCACGTTCGAAAATCAGCGCATCGTATTGTGCGTTGAACACCAATGGTGCATGGAAGACTTGTTTGTAGGGTTCAACATCGACGGGGAGATCGCCCTGCAGCAACACCTTGCGCGGTTGCAACGTGCGCCCGGTCAGCCAGCCGCACAGTGCCAGGGCACACGCCAGCGAGGCTTCGGCACTCTGGCGGGTCGGCGGCAGATGATCGCCGTGCACTGTCAAAATCAGCGCATATCCCTCCTCCAGCAGCCGGAAACTCAAGTCAGCGCTTTCGGCGATGATCCGCTGGTAACGCACCAGTCGCCGGAAACCATCGGCCAGGGTCTGGCTGGACATCAAGGCGTAACCGGTCACATGGAACTGCGCCGGTCGCACCACCTTGCCCATGTTCAGGCCAATCGCCGGGTTGCCGGACAGCTCAACCGCGCGTTGCCAGAGTCGTGTCATGGAGTCTTGCGGGAAGCGTGCATCCGGATCATCCAGAGCCGCATAGTCGAGCCCCAGCTGTTTGAACAATACCCGGCAATCCAGGCCGTCCATTTCCAGTGCTTTGACAATCCCCATCGCCCAGCTTGCAGAAGTCGTTCGTTCGCTCATGGCGTTTACTTACTGTTTTGTGAGCCGTCTACCGCGGCAAGTTTTCGAAGGATACTAAAGTGGCGCCCATTGTCACTGGCTGATGCCAATGATCACTCTAGACTCAAATAAGCTACCCGCAGAACAACTTGCAGCCAGAACAATAACCACAGAGATTGCAGTCGTGGAAAACATCAAGCGTTTCAACAGCTTTGCTGAGTTCTATCCGTATTACCTCAGCGAGCACAGCAACAGTACCTGTCGACGATTGCACTTTATCGGTACGACACTGGTCATTTTCATTCTGGCGCTGACCATCGGCCGAGGCGCCTGGATGTTGTTGTGGGCCTTGCCGCTGGCGGGATACACCTTTGCATGGGTTGGGCATTTCTTCTTCGAGAAGAATCGTCCTGCAACCTTTCAGCACCCCTTCTACAGCCTGCTCGGTGATTTCGTCATGTATCGCGACATGATTCTGGGACGCGTACCGTTCTAGGTCACCCGAGGATTGCCAATGAACGTCAACGCTCGCTTCACCCACATGAAAGACGGTACGCAGGAAGACTGGGCGATCATCGCCGCGGACTTCAGCGCCTACGCCCGCCAATTGCCGTCCCGAATCGCGGCGCACCTGAAGTTGCTCGAAGGTGATTTTGGCGGTTTTCCGGTAGATCGCCTGACCCACTCCCTGCAAACCGCTACCCGCGCCTGGCGTGATGGCCGCGATGAAGAATATGTGGTCTGCGCCCTGCTCCACGACATCGGTGACACCCTGGGTTCCTACAACCACCCGGATATAGCGGCGGCGATCCTCAAGCCATTTGTCAGCGCCGAGAATCTGTGGATGGTGGAGAAGCACGGGATTTTCCAGGGCTATTACTTCTTCCATCACCTGGGCATGGACCGGCATTTGCGTGAGCAATACAAAGAGCATCCGCAATATCAGGCGACCATCGAGTTTTGTGCCAAGTACGATGCGGCGGCGTTCGATCCGGCTTACGACACTTTGCCGTTGAGCTTTTTCGAGCCGATGATGGAGCGGCTGTTTGCGCAGCCGAAGAACTCGATCTACAAGGCGGCGATGCAAGAGCATTCGCCAGCCTGATCGATCCAGCGGGGCCGCTTTGCGGCCCATCGCGGGCAAGCCCGCTCCCACAGGGTTCTGTATCGACCACAAACTCTGTATTCAACATCAATCACTGCGAGCTTGCTGGCGATGGCAACCTCATGCCAGCTCCGCCACCTTCGCAGCCTTCAACTGCGCCTCCCGCGCCTGGGCATCGGCCAGGCGATACAACTCGATCGTGCCGTCCCAATGCTCGATCAACGCCGTGCACGATTCCACCCAATCGCCGCAATTGAGGTAATCCACCTCGCCGACCTTGCGGATCTCGGCATGGTGAATGTGCCCGCACACCACGCCATGCAGCTCACGCTTGACGCATTCATGGGCGATGGCTTCCTCGAAGTCGCTGATGAAGCTGACGGCGGTTTTCACTTTGTGCTTGAGATACGCCGACAGCGACCAATAGCCGTAGCCATAACGCGCGCGCCAGTGGTTGAGCCAGCGGTTGAGGGTCAGGGTGAATTCGTAGGCCGAGTCACCAAGAAAGGCCAGCCAGCGGTGGTAGCGGGTAATCACGTCGAACTGGTCGCCGTGGATCACCAGCAGATGCCGGCCATCCGCCGTCACATGCACCGCTTCGTCCACTAATTGAATGTTCCCCAGGATCAGTTTCGAGTAGCGACGCAGGAATTCATCGTGGTTGCCGGTGACGTAGATCACCTCGGTACCGCGCTTGCTCATGGTCAGCAGGCGCCGAATCACGTTGGTGTGCGCCTGGGGCCAATACATGCCGCCACGCAGTTTCCAGCCGTCGATGATGTCGCCCACCAGGTAAATCCTGTCCGCGTGATAGCCCTTGAGAAACTGCGACAAGTGCTCGGCCTGGCAATCGCGCGTGCCCAGATGCACGTCGGAAATCCACAAGGTCCGCACACGTTGCTTACGGCTGGGTTTGGCGAGCTCGGCGCTGGTCATGGGCAACCCTCAGGACAAGTTTTGGCAAGCTTGCGCCGTTCGGGTTAATGGTCCATGACAACCGCAAGTCAGTCTTGTGACAGCGCGCCAGAGCCACGCCGGTGTAGACTGACGCCCAGAACCGGGAGACCCGCGATGAGACCGATCCTCACCCTGCGCCAATACACCGAAGACCTGATCGTCCACAGCCACGAACACGCGCAACTGGTGTTCGGGTTGTCGGGCGCACTGGATTTCGAAGTCGACGGGCGCGGTAGCCAGGTGGTCCAGCAAAGCTTCGTGGTCATCCCGTCCGGGTTTCATCACGCCTGCGGTAGTCCCAATGGCAGCCGTTGCCTGGTACTGGACGTGCCCGACGATCAGTGGATTGGCCAGTCCCTGGGCGAGCATGCCGACGCCAGTCGTCGCTTGCTCGACAACGCCGGCCGTTTGTCGCTGGATGCCGGGCAAAGCCAATTGGTCAGTTGGTTGGCCAACAGTCAGGTGAATGATCCGCTGATCGCGCAACAAGGCGCGGTGTTGCTGTTGGCCAGTCTCAACAACGCCAGGCCGGACACTGTCGGCGGTCGACGCCTGCCGTACGCTGCGCTGAATGCCCACATTGACCAGTACGCCGCCTACCCGCTGCAAGTCGCCGACCTGGCGCGCGTGGCCGGCCTGTCCAGCGCCCGCTTGCATGCGCGGTTCGTCGCCGAATGCGGTCAGACACCGATGGACTACATTCGCAGCCGACGCCTGCACAAGGCCGTCGCGTTGCTGCGCAGCTCGGACCTGCCCATCGGTGAGATTGCCAGTCGCGTCGGCTACAGCTCCCAAAGTGCCTTTGCCGCTGCGGTGTTGCGCGAGTTCGGCTCCTCGCCAGGCAAGCTGCGGCGCGAGGCTGGCGACAAATAACGCGAGTCTGGCGACAGACACCGCAGCAGCGGACGCGGTTAAATGACCCGGTCCCTACGTTTACCAAGGATTGTCATGACTCCCCGTACCGCCCTTGGCGCCCTGCACATTGGCGCTCTGATGTTCGGCCTGACCGGCGTGTTCGGCAAACTCGCCGCCGCGTCACCGGCCGTCATCGTCTTCGGCCGCGCTACGTTCGCGGTATTGGCGCTGGCATTCTTCGCCCGATTTGCCAGCAATACCCGTTGGCAACGACTCGAGGCCATGGACTTGCGCCGACTGTTGCTCAGCGGCCTGTTACTGACCGGGCACTGGGTGAGTTTCTTCATTTCGGTGAAAGTCGCTGGCGTGGCCATCGCGACCCTGGGCTTTGCCAGTTTCCCGGCCTTCACCGTGATCCTCGAAGGGCTGATTTTCCGCGAGCGGATCCGCGCCAATGAAATTGTGCTGGTGGCGTTGGTCAGCGTCGGGCTGGTGCTGGTCACGCCTGAATTCGATCTGGCCAGCGGTGCCACCACGGGCCTGTTGTGGTCGGTGCTTTCCGGATTACTGTTCTCCCTCTTGTCGCTGACCAATCGCGCCAGCTCGGCACGCATCCCGCCGGTGCAGGCAGCGTTGTGTCAGAACGTGGTGGTCGGCTTGTGCCTGCTGCCAGTGGCAGCACCGCATTTAAGCGAAGTGCGCGCCATCGATTGGTTGTGGATCGGCCTGCTCGGGGTGTTCTGCACCGGTGTCGCCCACAGCCTGTTTGTCGCCAGCCTGGCGGTGATCAAGGCGCGGACCGCTGCGGTGGTCTTTGCCCTGGAGCCGGTTTACGGCATCACCATGGCCTGGCTGTTGTTCAATGAAAACCCGACCCTGCGCATGCTGCTCGGCGGTGCGCTGATCATTGTCGCCATCGTGGTGTCCAGCAGGCTCTCCGGCGGTTCAAGCAGCAAAGCCGTCGCGGCAGAAGCCGCGTCTCACTGAGTGCGGTCGTTATGCCCCAGGTCGCGGCCCGGATCAATCCGGTCGCGGACCCGCTGCTTGAGAACCTTGGCCTCGGGGAAACCACCGTCAGTCTTGCGCTCCCAGATCTGTACATCGTCGCAAAAGACATGAAACACCCCGCCCGTTCCAGGCACCAGGGACACTTTGCCCAGGTCATCGCCAAAAGTACTGAGCAGTTCCTGTGCCAGCCAGGCGGCTCGCAACAACCACTGGCATTGAGTGCAGTAGGTGATGATGATTTCGGGTTTGCTAACGGTCATGACAGGCAGATCTCTCAACCAGAGGGCGTCGTCATCATAAGCACCTTCACTGCTTGCTGAAAGATCAACGAATACCGGCCAATAGAGTGCGGGCCGTCCGTTTCAGCGGCTCCTCGGCGTCTCTGAGTAATTCGTTGAGCAATGCGATGGCACTGTCCAGATCGCCGTCATCGATACAGGTCTGGGCCTGCTCCAGTTTTCCGGCATTGCTGGGTTCGACCGGTTCGAGGTTGATCGGCTCAAGCTCCAGCGAAGGGCTTGGCTCGCGGAACTCGTCGAGAAAGCTGTCGTCAAGGGACCGGGAGGCGGATTCGATTTCCCATTCGATTTCGGGTTCCGGCAAATCCAGTTCGCTTGCCGAAAGCGCGTCCGGCGTATCCGTGTCCACGAGCTCGAGCAAGTCCCAATTTGTATCTATCACCAGGTCATCCGCTTTCAACTGAGACTCATCACCGGGCGCCGTCGCCAAGGGCGTAACAACAGCCGTCATTACCGGAACCGCTGCAATGGGGTTCAATTTCGGATGGCGAGCACGGATATCCATGAGTTTCTGTTCGTCGAACCCGGCGTTTCGCAGTTTGGCGTCCAGCGCATCGTAGGCAGACGCATCGCCCTGTTTGCCGAGCACTTCCAGCAATTGCACGGCAAGATCTGTACGCTCCGGCTCCTTGTCCATGGCCTCTCGCAACAAGCCGACAGCCTCGGTAAATCGACCATAGGCCAGATAAACCGCAACCTCTTCGAATACATCGCTGACAGGCAGTTCATCACTATTTGCTGAGACCGGTGCAACCGCAGATGTCGTGATCAGCGGTTCTTCGAGCCGACCCGGTACCGCCTGCTGCGGTGGTGAAGTAGCGGGTTGGGCAGACATCGACTGCTGTCTTCGTCGCACAAACCAACCCAACAATAGTAACCCTGCCAGCGTGAGCAAACCGCCAATCAACAGCCAATTGGTTGTCGGTTGTTCAGCGACGATCGGCGCTGGCGCTACCACAGCGGGCGTCACTGGCTCCGCAGTTACGCTTTGAGCCTCCGCCAATCGGGTCTGAAGCTCGATTACCTGTTTCTTCTCGCCGGCAATCTGCTCCACCTGTGCTTGCAGCTTTGCATTGAGTTCTTCGATGGTGGCTTGCAACTGCTGGACTTGCAGTACGCTGGCGGCCAGTTGCTCGGCAAGTGGGTCGGTGACCGGGACGGTGGCCGGTTTGGGCTTCGGCTCCTGGCGTGCGGGTACGGCCGGGGTAGCGGGCTGGACACTCGGAAACGCGGAAGAGCCGCGATCGGTCTGCGGTTCATCATCGACCGGGACGATTCCCGGCGCGCCCGGAGGATCGATCAGCACGGTGTACTCGCGCAGCAAACGACCATTGGGCTGATTGAGCTGCACAAGAAAATTCAGGAAGGGTTCATTGACCGGTTTGCTGGAGGTCACCCGGATTACATTGCGCTTGCCGCGCAGGATCGGCGTGAACTTCAAATCGTTGAGGAAGAACACCCGATCGACGCCAGCGCGGCTGTACTCGTCGGCCGTTGCCAGGCTGACGGACAGATCGTCCTCTTCCAGCCCCGCAGCATCAACCAAGGCGATATCGGCGCGTAACGGCTGATTCAGTGCCGAATGCAAGGTGATATCGCCCAGGCCCAGCGCCGGCGCCAATGCCGACCAAGTGACAGCAGCACCGCCCAGCAACCACCTGGCGCAATACCGTACAACGACTCGCCGACTCTCAAGCATGAGCATCCCTTAACTGACTAAAACCAATCTGCACGCGTTCGCACATCCGGTACGAACACGATATTGCACAGTAGTTCTTATAGTCGGCTCAACGCGCTATCTCAAAAACCTGGCGAATGGTTATGCCTCAAGACTTTTCAAGGTTGGCCAGGATGTGCCCGTGAACCCGCATGCAAACCCCTAAATCCGCCTCATCGACGCCTTCGAACAGCTCATGACGCAGTTGAGTGGCAATGGTTTCGATTTGATCGATCAGAGGACGCGCCGGGGCGCAAAGGACGATTTTTTTCGCCCGACGGTCTTCCAGCACCGATTGACGCTGAACCAGCCCTTGGCTCTCCAGGCTATCGAGCAAGCGTGCCAGGGTAGGTCCTTCTACGCCCACACTCTGTGCCAGTTCACGCTGGGTCGGAGCCTGTTCGAAGCGAGCCAGGTGCAAAAGCACCAGCCAGCGCGCCTGAGACAAGCCCAGACCGGCCAGACGGCGGTCCAGTTCGGCACGCCAGCCGCGAGACATCTGGGCCAGTTGCATGCCAAAGCGGTGTTGATCGGTTAACGACATAAAACACTCATGATTAGACTGAAATAGAGAAAAACTAATTATTAGTCAGCTAAGCATGAGCCTTGGCTGGAGGCAAGGCTTGTTCTGTACTGAATCGTTACATCAGTAAACCAATGTCTCAAATCTCAAATTCCGACTGCAACGCGGCACGAACGCAATACAACACTCCTTCGGGTACTCGGCCTGCGAACAATTCAGAAATCTGCGACACGGGTGGCAACTCACCTTCACCGTCGAGGAAAGCGTCCTGAACTTCGCCCATCAAGTCTTCGGGAAGATCCAGCGCCTGTTCCAGCGACAACTGCTGTTTGCCAATCGCCTCGGCGAGCATGGTGTAGACGTTCTTTTCCGAACACTGCAGTTGCCCCGCGATCTGCACGGGGGTCATGCCCGCGCGGGCCAACGTGATCAGCTCATGGCGTACATCGGCCACCACCTTCGGCGCCTCGGCCTGGCCGCCGAGCACTTCGAGGAAGGCCTCGCCGTAACGTTCCAGCTTGCGCGCACCGACGCCGCTGACCGTGGCCATCTGCGCCAGCGAGGTTGGCTGGCTGCGCAGCATTTCCAGCAAGGTCGAGTCGGGGAAGATAACGTACGGCGGCACGCCATGTTCCTCGGCGAGTTTACGCCGCAGGGCACGCAAGGCTTCCCACTGCTCGCGCTCTTCGCCGCGCACCAATTGGCTCGCCTGGCTCTTGCTGCTTTTGACGGTGGTCTGCGCCTTCAGGTCGCGGCGCAGTTCCAGGGTCACTTCACCTTTGAGCAACGGCCGGCAGGTGTCGCTCAGGCGCAGTCCGCCGTAGCCTTCGTGGTCGACATCGGCCAGACCTCGAGCCACCAACTGACGGAACAGCGAGCGCCACTCGCCTTCGGCCCGCGCCTTGCCGACACCGAACACCGACAGGTGCTGGTGGCCGAAGCTGCGGACCTTTTCGTTGTCCTTGCCGAGCAGGACATCCACCAGATGCCCGACGCCATACCGCTGGCCGGTGCGGTAGATCGCCGAGAGCGCCTGACGCGCCGGCTCGGTGGCATCCCAGGTCTGCACGCCGTCGACGCAGTTGTCGCAATGGCCGCATGGCTCGGGCATGTCTTCATCGAAGTAGGCCAGCAAGGTCTGGCGGCGGCAGCGGGTTTCTTCGCACAGCGACAGCATGGCATCGAGCTTGTGCTGCTCCAGTCGCTTGTGGCGTTCGTCGCCTTCGGAGTTCTGCAGCATCTGCTTGAGCATCACTACGTCTTGCAAGCCGTAGGCCATCCAGGCATCGGCCGGCAAGCCGTCACGGCCGCCGCGGCCGGTTTCCTGATAGTAGGCTTCAAGGGATTTCGGCAAGTCCAGGTGCGCGACGAACCGCACGTTGGGCTTGTCGATGCCCATGCCGAACGCCACGGTGGCGACCATGATCAGGCCTTCCTCGTTGAGGAAGCGTTTCTGGTGATAGGCGCGCAGATCGTTGGGCAGGCCGGCGTGGTAAGGCAGCGCAGGAAAACCCTGTTCGCTGAGGAACGCGGCCACTTCTTCGACTTTTTTCCGTGACAGGCAGTAAACGATGCCTGCATCGCTGCGTCGCTCGGCGAGGAACGCCAGCAACTGCTTGCGCGGCTGTTCCTTGGGCACGATGCGATAAAAAATGTTCGGGCGGTCGAAACTCGACAGAAAGCGTTCGGCATTTTGCAAGTGCAGGCGGGTGACGATTTCTTCCCGGGTGCGCTTGTCGGCGGTGGCAGTCAGGGCGATGCGCGGCACGTCGGGGAACATTTCCGCCAACTGCCCCAGTTGCAGGTATTCCGGACGGAAATCATGCCCCCATTGCGACACGCAATGCGCTTCGTCAATGGCGAACAGGGCGATGTTCAGCCCCTGCAGGAAGTTCAGCATGCGCGGTTGAACCAGCCGCTCCGGGGCGAGGTAAAGCATTTTCACTTCACCGCGCTTGATCCGTGCCGCCAGGTCGCGCTGTTGTTCGGCGCTGAGGGTGGAGTTGAGCGCTGCGGCGGCCACACCGAGCTCTTCGAGGGTCGCCACTTGATCGTCCATCAACGCAATCAGCGGCGACACCACCACCGCCAGGCCTTCGCGCAGCAGCGCCGGAACCTGAAAGCACAAGGATTTACCGCCACCGGTAGGCATCAGCACCAGGGCATCACCGCCACTGGCTACGCGCTCAATGATTGCACCCTGACGGCCACGGAAACTGTCGTAACCGAAGATGTCCTTGAGGACGCGTTGAGCCTGATCGAGCATAGAAACTCCAAAAATCACCGAAACATCCCTGCAAGGCTGGTTCAGAACCCGCGACGCTGCACAGACAAATCGTAAGTGCGCGTTGCATGACGCTTCACATTTCAGCCGTGAAGCCAGCAGGGCATCACAAAACGCGCGAGTATACCCGAGCACCGTCCGGCAAAGGGCACCGCTGGGGAAGGTGGTGCAAATATGCTGCGCGGCTGGCTCAAGCGCGCAAGAAGGCCTAGAATTCCCGCATCGAACATTCCCCAAGGTAGTCCTTTAATGTCCTTCGCTGAGCAACTAACCCGCCTGCAAGTCTTCCTCGACGCCGATGAACTGCATGACGAGGCGCTGGACTACGTGGCCGCCCACGGCTACCTCACCGCGCTGTCGATCTGTTCCGAAGTCGTTCCCGATCGTGAATGGATCGATGCACTTTTTGCCGAAGAGCCGCATTACAGCAGCGAAGCTCAACGCGAGGAGATCGAAGCCACCCTGATCGGCCTCAAGGCCCACATCGCTCGCCAATTGGCCTCCGACGAAGAATTCGAGTTGCCGTGCGACCTGGACCTGGGCGAAGACCCTGACGATTCCGAACTGCGCGGCTGGTGCATCGGTTTCATGGAAGGCGTGTTCCTTCGCGAAGAAGCCTGGTTTGAAACCGCCGAAGACGAAGTCAGCGAAATGCTGCTGCCGATCATGGTCGGTTCGGGCCTGTTCGACGAGCAACCGGAGTTCTCCGACATTGCCGCCGATGCCAACCTGATGGACGACATGATCGTGCAAATCCCGGAGGCCCTGACTGCGCTGTACCTGCTGTGCAACGCACCAGACGAAAAACCGGCGATCCTCAAGCCAC
This sequence comes from Pseudomonas sp. Sample_16, assembly GCF_004307665.1. Lineage (NCBI taxonomy): Bacteria > Pseudomonadati > Pseudomonadota > Gammaproteobacteria > Pseudomonadales > Pseudomonadaceae > Pseudomonas > Pseudomonas sp. Sample_16. The sequence continues at coordinate 4,313 of NZ_RCOB01000191.1, read as the reverse complement.
GTCACCACTAAGGTTCTGCCTATGGACAACCCCATAGGCAACCGCTCCCTGATGTTGCGCTACGTGCTGCTGGCTATCGGCTGGCTGAGCGTAGCGTTGGGGGTGATCGGGATTTTCCTGCCGGTGTTGCCCACCACCCCTTTCCTGCTGCTGGCGGCTGCCTGTTTCGCCCGCAGCTCGCCGCGCTTCTATCAATGGCTGGTCGATCATCCGCGGCTTGGACCGTGGATTCGTGACTACCTCGAAGGTAATGGCATTCCGCTCAAGGGTAAGGTCTACGCCATTGGGTTGATGTGGGTGAGCATTCTGTTTTCCTGCTATCTGGTGCCGATGCCTTGGGCGCGGGGGTTCATGCTGACCAGTGCGGTGCTGGTGACGATTTATATTGTTCGGCAGAAGACTTTGCGCAAGTTTTGAGTTTTTGGGGTGGTGTACATATCCATTGCTGCGGTAACGGCCGCTTATGGTTCCGCCCTTACGGCGGGTCACTTTCGAGAAGCGCGAAAGTAACCAAAGCGCTCTTGCCCCTTTCGTTCGGTGCCTCGCTGTGGCTCGGCATACCCTCGCTCCGGTCCTGCTCCGTGGGCCCGCCGCCATCGGCCATCCATGGCCGGGGGCGGCTAACCCGGCATCCATGCCGGGTTGCCCACTGCGCAGAACCTCCGCTCGGCCTCTCGAGGGGGCGACTTTCGCCACAGCATCGCGAGGCGGCCTACCGGCCGGCCTGAGCGGTCGGGGGGTGTGCTCTCCCTATAGGAGCCAGCCTGCTGGCGATGGTCGTCAACGATAATGTGTCCTGTCTGGAGGATCGCGGTGTCTGGGCGTTTTTCGCGAGCAGGCTCGCTCCTACAGATGGATTGGGGGCATCTGGTAAAGATTGGTTTGCCGTCAGGCGGTCATCGCTGGCAAGCCAGCTCCCACAGAAGTGAAAAACAGAACGGTACACAACCGCCGTTGCTCCTCACCACTCAACAGGCCGAGCGTTAGCTCGCCTGCCGCTCTTGATCCACCCGCCCCCTCGGCAGGCTGAGTGGAGGCGTTTATCCGGGGGTGGGCGCGCAGCGCCGTGCGGCGCAGCCGCACACATCGAGAGGAGGTCGTCGCGAAGCAGACCGGAGGCGATGCCCCCGGATGAATGCCGGAGCGAAGGTACCCCGAGCCCCAGCGAGGGGCCGTACGTAAGGGGCGAGCGTTTTTTGCTTACTTTTTTTGGCGCTTGTAAAAAAGTGAGTCGCCGTAAGGGCGAAACCGCCAGCCGCCGTTACCGCAGCAACGGATATGTACGCAATCACAACGAAACCATCCCCCGACGACCAACCCCACCTTTCAATAAACACCACCTAGACTTCATCAATCTGCATCCGAGCAGCCCGACATGCCCCGCGGTCCGCGTAGTCCAGGATGGCCAACGCCCCGACTTCGGTTCGGCGGATGGCTGTTGCTGGGTGCTTTGCTGCTGGCCGGGCTGAGCAGCGTCCAGGCTGACTGGGATTTTGCACAGGTCCTGCAGAATGCCGAAAAACGCTACGGCGCCCTCGGCCCGGCCCGTGGGCGAATCGAGGCCTGGAGTCAAATGCTGCAGGGCGAACGCGACGCACCAGAGCGCGAGCAGTTGAACGCGGTCAATCGCTTTTTTAATCAACAACTGAATTTTCAGGACGACACACGCATCTGGCGGCAGACCGATTACTGGGCCACTCCCGTCGAAGCCCTGATCAAGGGCGCCGCCGATTGCGAAGACTACGCGCTGGCGAAGTATTTCAGCCTGCGCCAGCTCGGTATTCCCAGCGAAAAACTGCGCATCACTTACGTCAAGGCTTTGACCCAGAACCAGGCACACATGGTGCTGACGTTCTACAGCAACCCCGCCGCGGACCCACTTGTGCTGGACAACTTGATCGGCGACATACGCCCCGCCTCGCAACGCAAAGACCTGCTTCCGGTATATGCATTCAATGCCGAGGGCCTTTATCTGCCGGGCAAAAACGGCGGCCAACGCAGCAGCGATTCGAAAAAACTGTCGCGCTGGCAAGACGTTCTGCAAAAGATGCAAACCGAAGGGTTCACCGTGGGCGAAGGCTAGCCGCCACAGCAAGGAGCGTTTCATGAAACTGCGCAATCAACTGTTCCTCGCTATCTGCCTGTTCTTGCTGGTGGCGTTCAGCGGCAGTTTTTTTGTCGGCCTGGAAAGCTCCCGCGAACAGACCCTCGGCCAATTGCGCGCCCACGCCCAGGATGCCGCCACAGCCTTGGGGTTGTCACTGACCGCTCAAGTCGATGACCCGGCGATGATGGAGTTGATGGTCAGTTCGATTTTCGACAGTGGCTATTTCAGCAGCATCCGCATCGTCAGCATCGATAACCAGCAAGTGTTGATAGAGCGCAGCGCTGAGGCGCAGGTCAAGGGTGTGCCTGGCTGGTTCGTCAGTCTTGTCAATCTGCAGCATGAAGGGGGCGATGCGCTGATCATGCGTGGCTGGCAGCAAGTGGCGCGGGTCGAAGTGCTGAGCAACCCGCAGTTCGCCCTGGCCAAACTCTGGGACAGCGCCCTGGGCAGCCTGATCTGGTTGCTGGTGTGCGGACTGCTCAGTGCCGTACTCGGTGGCTGGCTGTTGCGCCGGCAACTTCGTCCCCTCGACAACATGGTCCGGCAGGCCGAAGCCATCAGTAAACGCGAGTTCTTGAGCCTGCCGAAGCTGCCACGCACGCCGGAACTCAAACGCGTGGTGCTGGCGATGAACCAGATGGTCGAGAAGCTCAAGGCGTTATTCGGCGAAGAGGCCGCGCGCAGTGAAAAGCTGCGCCGCGAGTCTTATCAGGACAGCCAGACCGGGCTGGCCAATCGGCGTTTGCTGGACGAGCAATTGGCTGACCATTTGTTAGTCTGCGAACAAAGCTGTGAGGGGCATTTGTTGATGTTGCGGCTCAACGATCTCAATGGCCTCAACCAACGCCTGGGTGGTCAGCGCACCGATGCCTTGATCGGCGCGGTCGGAGAACTGCTCAAACGCCTGACCCGCCTGCCGCAGCGACGCACCTGGCTGGCTGCACGCAATCGCGGCGGCGAGTTCAGCCTGCTGTCGCCGGGCCTGGGAACCGAGGATGCCACGCGCCTGGCCGCCGAGATCAGTGCCACCCTGGAAAACCTGCGCCTGACCGGTGCCAGCGATTGCATGCCTGTCGCCCATTTGGGCATCGTAGCTTACCGCCCCGGCGAAGCCGCCACCGATGTGCTGTTACGTCTCGATCAGGCGCTGACTGAGGCACGCCAACATCCCGAGCGACCCTGGGCGCTTGCCAATCGCAGCGAAATCACCCTGAAACAATCCCCTCCCGACTGGCGCAGCTGGATCGATGACGCCCTGAACCAGGGTAAATTGCAGCTGTACTTTCAACCGGTGGTGCAATGCGCGGACACCAGTGAGGTGCTGCATCACAAAGTCCTCGCCCGCCTGCTCGACCCGCACGGCCAGGCGATCGCTGCCGGGCAGTTTTTGCCATGGATCGAGCGTTTCGGCTGGTCGGCAAGGTTCGACCTGGCGATGCTCGAAGCGACCTTCGACTACCTTGCCATCAATCGCTGGCCGCTCGCGTTGAGTTTGTCCGGCGCCACTTTGCGCGATCAGACTCAACTGGATCTGATCTTCGACATGCTCGAATCCCTCCCGGAACTGGCTCCGCTGCTGACCCTGGAAATCGACGAACGCCAACTGCCGCCTCCCGATGAACTTCAACGACTGAGTCATAGCCTGCTCGATACGGGCTACCGCATTGGCCTGCAACATTTCGGTGGCAGCTTCAGCCAGATTGGCAACTTGACCCAACTGGGCCTGGCCTACCTGAAAATCGACGGCGCCTATATCCGACACATTGATGAGCAGCGCGATAAACGGCTGTTTATCGAAGCGATCTACCGGGCGACCAACAGCATTGACCTGCCATTGATTGCGGAGATGGTCGAGACCCAGGGAGAGCTGGATGCGATCAGGGAGTTGGGGGTGTTCGGGGTGATGGGCAGGCTGATCGGGCCGCCGGAACCGATGTGAGTGTTACCCGTAGACCGAGCAATCGTTCATCGCGGGCAAGCCACGCTCCCACAAGGATTCGCGTCGTGCACACGTGTCGTGAATACTGGATAACCCTGGGGGCTCGCCCGCGAATGCGATGGTTCATTCAACCATGATGTCGACTGATCAACCGCAATCGCGAGCAGACTTACTCCCACATTTCAGGTCACACCGTATCCACCTTCAACGAATGATCATTGAGCATCCCGTTGATGATCGTCGCCGTATCCGCCCCCGCTATCACCC
>NZ_RCOB01000139.1:0-1308 GCF_004307665.1 Pseudomonas sp. Sample_16 | reverse complement strand
CGCCTGGGTCAATAACAGCTGATAACTCCCCAGATCCCGCCCTGCCCCGGCCTGTTCCAGCGTGGTCTGCGTGAAGTCGTGAAACTTCACTTTGACGAACGGCTTGCCCGGCCGATAGCTGCTGTCGATTCGCGCCATTCGGGTTTTGAGGGTTTCCAACAACTCCGGCAGCTTGTCCAGGCAACTGCGCAAATCCGGAAGGTCAACATCGTAGGTATTTTCGACACTGATGGACTGCCGACGGCTATCGTTATGCACCTGGCGATCATCGATCCCACGCGCCAGGCTCCAGAGTCGCTCACCAAAGCTGCCGAATTCACGCACCAGCGCCAACTTGTCCCACTCGCGCAAGTGTGAGCAATCGATGATGCCGAGCTTGCCCAACCGCTCGGCGGTGACTTTGCCGACCCCATGCAGTTTGCTGACCGGTAATCCACTGACAAAGTCTTCGACCTGATCCGGCGTGATGACAAACAAACCATTGGGTTTCTTCCAGTCACTGGCGATCTTGGCAAGAAACTTGTTCGGCGCCACCCCTGCTGACACCGTTATGTGCAGCTGATTGGAAACGCGACGACGGATATCCTGGGCGATTCGCGTGGCACTCCCGCCGAAATGAGCACTGTCCGATACGTCGAGGTAAGCCTCATCCAGAGAAAGCGGCTCGATGATCTCGGTGTAATCGCGGAAAATCGTATGAATTTCCTTCGATGCTTCTCTATAGGCGTCCATACGCGGCTTGACGATGGTCAGGTCCGGACACAGCTTCAATGCATGCCCGGAAGACATGGCCGAGCGCACACCGTAGGCCCGCGCCTCGTAATTGCAGGTGGCGATCACGCCACGCCGATCCGCCGAGCCACCCACCGCCAGCGGCTTGCCGGCCAGGCGCGGGTCATCACGCATCTCGATGGCGGCGTAGAAACAGTCACAATCGACGTGGATGATTTTTCGCTGGGTCATATCAACGCGGTGTTCATGATGAAGAATGGGAGACACACGGTGTAGGACAGGCAGTATCTCATCGACACCTGTATATAGCACCAGTAGTACTGAATGTTCTCACGCAGCTGTAGGAAAAACCTTTGGTGAATTTATTTTCTCAATCGAAACGCCTCGACCAATAGAGCCAGAACCCTTGCCAGGCTTGGGCTGCAGCCCGATCCAGAGTCTCCTTTAATACCTAAGCAGTTGAAGCAAAACGGATTTTATCGATCCTACGGGTTGACACCCCGGCCATTCTCTATAGAATGCGCCACACAGACGCGGGATGGAGCAGTCTGGTAGCTCGTCGGGCTCATAACCCGA
>NZ_RCOB01000083.1:0-17076 GCF_004307665.1 Pseudomonas sp. Sample_16 | reverse complement strand
ACGGCATTGCCATCGACTACGGCTTCTGGCTCGGCGACGCCTTTGCGTCCGGCGGCGCGGCCGGCTACGACCACAAGAAAATGGGCATTACCGCCAAGGGCGCGTGGGTCGGCGTACAACGCCACTTCCGCGAGCGCGGCATCAATGTCCAGGAAGACAGCATCACCGTAGTGGGCGTCGGCGACATGGCCGGTGACGTGTTCGGTAACGGCTTGCTGATGTCCGACAAGCTGCAACTGGTCGCCGCGTTCAACCACCTGCACATCTTCATCGACCCGAACCCGAATCCGGCGACCAGCTTCGCCGAGCGTCAGCGTTTGTTTGACCTGCCGCGTTCGGCCTGGTCGGACTACGACACCAGCATCATGTCTGAAGGTGGCGGTATCTTCTCGCGCAGCGCGAAGAGCATCGCGATCTCCCCGCAAATGCAGGAACGCTTCGACATCAAGGCCGACAAGCTGACCCCGACCGAACTGTTGAACGCCTTGCTTAAGGCGCCGGTGGATCTGTTGTGGAACGGCGGTATCGGCACTTACGTCAAGGCCAGCAGCGAAAGCCACGCCGATGTCGGCGACAAGGCCAACGATGCACTGCGCGTGAACGGCAACGAACTGCGCTGCAAAGTCGTGGGCGAGGGCGGTAACCTCGGCATGACCCAACTGGGTCGTGTGGAATTCGGTCTCAATGGCGGCGGTTCCAACACCGACTTCATCGACAACGCCGGTGGCGTGGACTGCTCCGACCACGAAGTGAACATCAAGATCCTGCTGAACGAAGTGGTTCAGGCCGGTGACATGACCGACAAGCAACGTAACCAGTTGCTGGCGAGCATGACCGACGAAGTCGGTGGTCTGGTGCTGGGCAACAACTACAAGCAGACTCAGGCATTGTCCCTGGCAGCCCGTCGTGCCTTGCCGCGGATCGCCGAATACAAGCGTCTGATGAACGATCTGGAAGGTCGCGGCAAGCTGGATCGTGCAATCGAGTTCCTGCCGTCCGAAGAAGCCATCAACGAACGCATCGCCGAAGGCCATGGCCTGACCCGTGCCGAGTTGTCGGTGCTGATCTCCTACAGCAAGATCGACCTCAAGGAACAGCTGCTCAATTCGCTGGTCCCGGATGACGACTACCTGACCCGCGACATGGAAACCGCTTTCCCGCCGACCCTGGTGAGCAAGTTCTCCGAAGCCATGCGCCGTCACCGTCTGAAGCGCGAAATCGTCAGCACCCAGATCGCCAACGACCTGGTCAACCACATGGGTATCACGTTCGTTCAGCGACTCAAAGAGTCCACCGGCATGAGCCCGGCGAACGTGGCTGGCGCTTATGTGATCGTGCGCGACATTTTCCATCTCCCGCACTGGTTCCGTCAGATCGAAGCCCTGGATTATCAGGTTTCCGCTGATGTGCAACTGGAGCTGATGGACGAGCTGATGCGTCTGGGCCGTCGCGCCACGCGCTGGTTCCTGCGTGCCCGCCGCAACGAGCAGAACGCTGCCCGTGATGTGGCGCACTTCGGTCCGCATTTGAAGGAACTGGGGCTCAAGCTCGACGAGTTGCTCAGTGGCGAGATCCGCGAAACCTGGCAGACCCGTTACCAGGCTTACGTCGCAGCCGGTGTACCGGAGTTGCTGGCGCGCATGGTGGCTGGCACTTCGCACCTGTACACCCTGCTGCCGATCATCGAGGCTTCCGACGTGACCGGCCAGGACCCGGCCGAGGTGGCCAAGGCTTACTTTGCCGTGGGCAGTGCGCTGGACATCACCTGGTACATGCAACAGATCAGCGCTCTGCCGGTTGAAAACAACTGGCAGGCCCTGGCCCGTGAAGCGTTCCGTGATGATGTGGACTGGCAGCAACGCGCGATCACCATCTCGGTCCTGCAACAGGGCGACGGCACTCAGGACGTGGAAACACGCCTGTCGCTGTGGATGGCGCAGCACGACAGCATGATCGAACGCTGGCGTGCCATGCTGGTGGAAATTCGTGCCGCCAGCGGCACCGACTACGCCATGTACGCAGTGGCCAACCGTGAACTGCTGGACCTGGCGTTGAGCGGGCAAGCGGTAGTGCCTGCTGCTGTCGCGGTAGAGCTGGAACCGGCTGCCTGATCAGGCGCTGAATGAAAAAGCCCCGCATTGAGAGATGCGGGGTTTTTTTTGTCCCAAGGTTTTGTGGTGTCAGGTCAGGCCTCATCGCCAGCAAGCCGGCTCCTACGGTGATGTGTTGTTGCAAAACCTGTAGGAGCCGGCTTGCTGGCGATGAGGCCATTCGACTTAATACAATTTCATATTCGGAATGTTGTTTATCATCGACACATTACTTGTCGGGCTAGTCAATAAATTATTGAGCGACTGGTCAAACTTCTGCAATGCCCTTACTTGCACGTTTTGTTGTTCGTTAATGTCAGCAACAATCTCTTCGCTGCGTTTATAGTCGGCCCACACCGGGCTGAGCGCTCTGGCGTCATAGCCTTTCGCGGTGCCGATATAATTGAACTGGTTGTCATAGAAATCGGCACTGACTCTGGATTCGACGTCCGAGCTGCGCGAGGTGATCAATTGGCTGCGGCTGTCGATGACGGCAACCACATCGGGTTTCGCAGCCTTGAGGCTTTGCATGTCCGGGTACACCGTGACCGAGCCAAACTGACGCTGTAACGAGGCTTTGACCCAATCCACGGCGAGGTCGGGCTTGGAGGTGGCGACGTAGGCATCGTGGATCTCCTGCACCAACAGGCTCTGGCCGAAACCGGTGCCGGCATTGGCCTGATAATCCTGCAGGTATTCACGGTTGGCCTGGGTGTTGCGGCTGTACACCACGCCCAGGGCAACATGGCTGCCGTTGGGGATGCGGGTTGCGTTGCTGCGGCCCACGGGTTGAGTGAAGATTCCGTCCAGCGAGGAAACCGCCGAAGGTGCGGTGGGAACCGAGCAGCCAGACAAAAGAGCAGTTGTAAGGGTTAACGTACTGACAAGTGCAAGTTTCATTGTGTTACTCCAGTGAAACAACATCAGTAAGGAAGTTAAAGTTGCCGGAAGGGGTCGGCAGTCATTCCAGACTAAACCGGGAAGCGCGGAATGAAATAGCCAATATTCGTGCTTATTGGCAGTCTGCTAGTATTGTTTGGTTTAAACAGAGCAAGTTAATTGCTCTTGGAAATAAAAACGCCCGAATAGAATATTTGGACGTTTTCATTTATGGCTGTTCGCTCAGCGATCAGTTTTTCAAGGGGACCAGCACTTCTTCATCCGGCGACAGCACCATGAACACCAGCAACTTTGCAGGCTCGGTAGCGCTGGCGTTTTTCGAGACCAGGTGCTCGGAGCCGGCCGCTTCGTACCAGTATTCGCCCGCCTTGTAGGTCACTGCTTTCTCGCCTTTGACCTGGGAAGTAATCGACCCGGAAAGGACATAGGCCATGGCCGTACCGTCGTGCCTGTGGGCGATGGACGATTGGCCGGGCTTGTAATCGACTTCGATCATCAATGCTTTTTTGCCCGGTACGTTTTTCAGCATCTGGTCTTGCAGCACCGTGACCTTTTCCGAAGGGTCATGGGCAAAGGCTGAGGCGGAAAAGGCCAGGGCCAGGGCAGCAAGAGGAGTGGCACACAAGCGCAAAACATTCATGTTCATGACCTTCTAAGAGTGGTTGTCGGGATCACAATAAGCTGCGCATCCGGACTGGAAAACAGCCAATTTTCCGGAAGGTCAGGGGACCAATCCTGGGTCTTGAAAGCAAAAAAATCGCAGCCTGCGTCAGCTCCTACTTTGTAGGATCTGCCGCAGGCTGCGATTTTTCGATCTGGCTTTTAGCGAATCGGAAAGCTGTTGAAGTCGACGGCATTGGCCAGTTGGCAATCGATCAGGTCGATGAAGCCTTGCACCTGGGGGCTGTTGAAGTGCGACTGCATGGCCGCTTCCGATTGCCAGTGGGCGCTGACGGTCCAGCGGTTACTGTCCTCAGGGCAGCGGTCGACCATGTAGGAGTCACAGCCCGGTAGTTCGCGCAGGGTGTCGACAATCTTTTGCAGTTGCTTACCCAGTTCTTCCGAGCGGCCGGCGACGGCCTGCACCTTAACGGTATTGATCACTTTGTAGGACATTGGCTCAGACTCCTGAATCAGGCCGGACGAATCCTGCTCATTGAGGGATAACGCCTATGCAGGATAGGCCTGCCCCCCTGGACAACCAATAGCCAATCGCCGGATAAAGCCGCAGACCAATCCGTCAGGCGACTTGCTGCAAAATGTCCCGCAGCCGGTCCAGAGCGGGGTCGATGTCCAGGGTTTCGATGGCGCCAAAGCCCATGAGCAAGCCGGCCCGTGGCGCTTGCTGGTGGAAAAAGCCTTCGATGGAGTAAAGCCCCACTTCCACTTTTTTCGCCAGTTCGATGACCAGGGGAATATCAATCGGCACTTTGCACATGACCGCCATGTGAAAACCTGCCGTGCTCGGGATCGCTTCGAGCCAGGGCGACAGGTCACCGGCCATGCGCGCCAGTATGCGGTCGCGCCGACCGGCATAAATCGTATGGCAGCGGCGGATGTGCTTGAGCAGGCAGCCCTCAGCAATGAATTTGGCCAGCGCCCATTGGGGCAGGGTGGAGGTGTGCAGGTCGGTCAGTTGCTTGGCGCGAACCACCGCCTCGTGGATCGCCGGCGGCAAAATCGCATACCCCAGGCGCAGCTCTGGCAACAGGGTTTTCGAGAACGTCCCGACGTAGGCAACGATCCCGCGCTCATCCATGCTTTGCAGCGAGTCCGTAGGGCGGCCTTCGTAGCGGAATTCGCTGTCGTAGTCGTCTTCAATGATAATCGCCCCCAGTTCATGGGCCTTGGCCAGCAGGGCGACCCGACGCGCCTGGCTCATGGGCATGCCCAGCGGAAACTGATGTGACGGGGTGACGTAAATCAACCGCGTGCCGAGGGGGATCTTGTCCACCTGAATGCCTTCGGCATCCACGGGTACGCCTACCACTGTCGCGCCGTGGGTGCCGAACAGCAGGCGCGCGGGCGGATAGCCGGGGTCTTCCATGGCCACGATACTGCCGGGTCGGGTCAGCACCCGGGCAATCAGGTCCAGCGCCTGCTGAGCGCCATTGCACACCACCACGTCTTCGTCCTGACAATTGACCCCACGGGAGAACGCGATGTGTCGGGCGATGGCATTGCGCAGCGCCGGCAAGCCTTCGGGCAGGCTGTAGAAACCCTTGGACGCGGCAATCTGGCGCAAGGCGTGAGCGGTGCAGCGTCGCCAGTCATCCTGCGGAAACTGGCCCTTGCTGGTGGCGCCACCAATGAAGTCATAACGCAACGAACCTTCCAGCGTCGGATGGCGCAGAAACACCGGCAAGTTGCGCCAGGACTCGATCACCTCAAAGCCTGCCAATTCCGTATGGCTTTGCTTGCGCTCGATCTTGGAGGCCCGTGCATTGACGTAGGTACCTTTACCGATCACCCCAGTGAGGAAGTTTTCGTAGGTCAGTTGTGCGTAGGTATCGGAAATGGTCTTTCGTGAAATGCCCAGTTGCTCGGCCAGCAAGCGGCTGGGCGGAAGCTGTGTGCCCGCTGCCAGGCGGCCCGATTCGATGGCGCTGCGCAGTTGGTTGTACAGCTGGCCCGCCAGGTCCTTGCGGCCATTGATGACAACATGAAGTTCCATACCGGCGAGGCTCCGGAGCAGTTGAGGCGCGTGTGCGTGGCGCCAGATTACCCTCATCGGGTGCGGGTGCAGTAGTTGCGTGCTGGAAAAACCGTTAATTGGTCTGGCATCCAGTGGTCCACGGAATTTCCGCAGAATTGGACCTGTAACGCACACGCAGCAGCGACTACCTTGAAAGGAACATCTCCGCTGCACGAGGCCCGCCATGACCCCCCGCCTGGATTACTACAGTGCTTCACCCAAAGCGATGAAGGCGATGATCGCCATGGAGGCCCTGACCAGCAGCCTGAGCATCGAAGCGCCGTTGCTGCACCTGATCAAGATTCGCGCCTCGCAACTCAATGGCTGCGCGTTCTGCACCGACATGCATTCGGTGGACGCCCGGCGCCTGGGCGAAACCGACAGGCGCCTGTATTCAATCGTGGTCTGGCGCGACAGCAACTTCTTCAACCCGCGCGAGCGCGCAGCCCTGGCCTGGACCGAAGCGGTGACGCTGCTTTCGCAAAATAATGTGCCCGATGACGTCTATGAACAGGCACGGACGCAGTTCAGTGAGGGTGAACTGGTCGACCTGACCATTGCAGTCACCACCATCAATAGCTGGAATCGACTGGCGGTGAGTTTTCGCCAAAGCCCTAATGCTTGATTGCCTGCACCGTTCGCGCTTTTAGTCGTACATCGGCAACGCGCATCTGCCATGCTCAATGTCCGCAGCACCGCTTCAATCAAAGGAACAATGCAATGGACGACGTACAGCAACTGGGCGAGATGCTTCGTCACTACGCAGAAAGCGAAGCGCACAAGAAGCAGTTGTTCGAAGCGCAATCGGCCGAGTGGGCCAAGCGCATTGGTGAACTGTTCGATCAGATCCAGCAGTGGCTCGAGCCGGTGCAGGCACCACATCTGTTGGAGGTCAGCCGCGCAGCGTATGTCGCGTCAGGGCCGAGCGTTGCGCTCGAGACTTCGACGTTCAAGACGCAAAAGCTTAGCATCCTGATTGCCGGTAGGCCGGTGGAGTTTGTGCCGGAGGTGATGGGCGCTGGCGGGCAGATTTCAGTGGCGGTGCTGGGCTTTACTGCTGCGCGTGTCGGCAGTGTGTCGCTGGTGTGCCTGCCGCCGGCTTCGAACTGGCAGTGGCGCAAGACCAATGGCTTGAAAGACCCGGACACTTTTGCATTTGATGCGAACTTCCTGGCGCAGCAGTTGCAGAGCCTGATTCCCCGCGATCGCGGCTGAAGCAAGTCTCCCCTGTAGGAGTGAGCCCTGCTCGCGATGCACGCAAGGACGCCGCGGGGGTGTCAGGCTGCCAGCGTTATCGTTGACGTCCATCGCGAGCAGGGCTCACTCCTACAGGGATCTTCAGCGACCAGCGATCACTTCAACGCCGGGTCGCCCATGTTCATTTTCTTCCAGCCTTGCAGCAGCACTTGGGCCTTGGGCTCCTGGCCGTTATTCAGGTAGTACTGAATCAGCGCCAACCGAGCGTTGCGGTTGGCGGGCTGCACTTTCAACAGCCTTTCCAGTTCCTCGCAGGCTTGATCAACCTTGCCGCTGTCGTGAAGCGCCACGGCCAGTACGTAACCGTATTGGGCACTTTGTGGTTCCAATTGCGCGGCTTTGCGCAGGAACGGCATGGCCTGTTCAGTTTTGCGCGCACGCACCAGCGACAGGCCCTGAGTGTGCTGCAAAAGGGCGGCATTCGGGTGGTCTTTCAGGCTTTGCGCCAGGAGTGCCTGAGCTTCCTGACCACGGCCATTGGCCTCCAGCCATTGCACCAGCGTCACCAGCGCCGGGTAGAAGTCCGGATCGCGCTTGAGCGCAGTACGCAGCAGCCCTTCGACTTCGCCGCCGCGGCCATCGGCCTGGTACAGCATGGCCAGATTGAGGTTGGCTTCGGCACGTTCGGCAAGGCTCTTTTGCACTGCTTCGTACTCGCCAATGGCAGTGTTCCAGCTGTCCTGAGCCGTGCCCATACCGCTGCGCGCCACGCTTAACAAGTCGCGGGCGGCGGCAATGCGCACGGCTTTGACAGGGTCGCTGAGCAACGGCGTCAACAGTGGGGCTCGCTCCGGTGGTGGCAGGAAGGCACTGATCGCACGGATGGCACTTTCGCGCACTTGCGGCGCCGGATTGGCCAAGTCCTTGGTGGCCAGTTTCAGTGCCTGTTCGCTCGGGTACAGAGGCAATTCGCCCAGTAGCGTCGCTCGTTGAATCGCCGGCAGGTTGTTGCGTTGCAGCTGCTCGTACAGCGCTTGCGCTGCACCGGGCTGGCCATTGCGGATCAGCCACAGGCTTTCGTCGTAACGCGGGGCCTGCGGCGCACTGGCGTTGGCGGTGTTCCAGAGCTTGAACTGCTCGGTGACCTTGTCACCGGCCTTGCCCTGATGACAGGTCAGGCAGGCGTCCGGGGTGCCGAGTTTTTTCGCTCGCTCCGGGTTGGGAATGCTGAAGCTGTGGTCATGCCGGAAATCGTTGCCCATGTAGAACTTGCCGGGCATATGACAATCGATGCACTGCGAACCCGGCTGGCCCAAGGTGTGGCGAGTGTGTTCGATGGAATCGTAGTTTTTCGCTTGCAGGCCTTTGCCGTCGACACCTTCCACCGGAGTCTTGCCGGCGGTGTTGTGGCATTGCAGGCAGACACCGTTGCCCGGCGCCTTGAGTTCGCTGCTGTGCGGGTTGTGGCAGTTGCTGCAGCGCACGCCTTTGTCGAACATTTTGCTTTGGGCGAAAGAGCCGTGCTCGAACACTTCGTCCTTGATCTTGCCGTCCAGGGCGTACAGCTCGCGGGTCAGGGGGCTTGGCAGGTAATCATCCATCAGTCGGTTACCGGCGCTGAAACCATCACCCAGCGGCGCGCGACGGGAGTGGCAACGAGCGCAGGTTTCGATTTCAACGGTGGCGTCCTTGTCCTTGAGGTCGACGGCAAACCCGGCATGAATCAGGTCGGTTTTCTTTGCTGTCCATTCCAGATGATTGGATGCTGGACCGTGGCAGGCCTGACAGCCGACGCCGAGGCTGTTCCACTGGCTGTCGAAGGTGTTTTTTGCCGTATCAAAGTTACGTTTATAACCAGTGGTGTGGCACTCGACGCACATGAAATTGGCGTTCTGGCTCGGTTTGCTCCAGTGCAACGGGTCCTTGAAGGTCACGCCCTGGCCCGGATAGAGATGAAACCAGCGCTGTTTCTCGGTATCCCAGGCGATGCCGAGCGCTTGCAAGCGACCGTCTCCGACCTCGATCAGGTATTGCTGCAATGGCGCTATGCCAAAGGTGTAGGCGACCTTGAAGTCTGCGTTCTTGCCGTCGATTCCAGGCGTATTGACCCAGAACCCATCGTCCTTGCGCGAGAAACGGGTGATTTCGTTTTCCGCCTTGAAGGTGACGTTGTTGAAGTCACCGAGCAGGGTATCGGCATTGGCCGGCTGCATCGCCAATTGGTGATGGGAGCCTTGCCAATCCTTGACCTGGGCACTGTGGCAGCCTTGGCATTGCTGTTCGTCGACCATTGTTGCCGGCGCCGTGGCCAGCGGTTTTGGCTGCGGTTTGGCAGGTTGCACGGCAGGCGTGCTGACGGGCGCATAGGTCGTCGGCGCGGGGTTGCTGGCAAACAGGAACCAGCCGATAGCTGCGACCGCCAGGAGCAGGATGCCGATGGTGACGGGGAACAGATAACGACTAATCAACGTGGGCCGTGAATCAGGACCAGGGTTTACTGCTTTGTTTTTATGTTTCGGCATTGCGACTTCCGTGGTCCAGGTGCGTTTGCCGTCAGGCGTGCGTTCATGCTGGGTGCAGCTTTGCCGTAAGGCCGGCGTGTGTCAAATGATGGTTGTGGTGAATCGGATCGCCCCATCGCTGGCAAGCCAGCTCCCACAGGATTTGCATCGGTCACAACATTCCGGCACGACACAACACCTGTGGGAGCTGGCTTGTCGGGTCGCCGCATCGCAGCGATAGCGATCTCTCATTCCCCGACAAACCACCGGTAATACGGATTGCCGCCATCGCCACGCATGACTTCGCGGATATCCCGGCTCCAGGCGTCGCGATCGCCCTCATAGGCATGCAGGCTGGCCCGGTAGAACTGCATCAGGCGTTGTTGATGAGTGTTCATCCGCTCGGTAAACCCTTGGTCGGCATTCAACAACGGTGGCACGGTGTGCAGGTCCAGCAGCGTCGGCAACACACGGGTGATTTCCTTGGCCCGTACCCACGGCGCGTATTCGATACGTGGTTGATCGTCGGTCACCGGTTGCGCATTTGCCGCGAAACGCTCAAGACCCGCGCGATCAGTGACCCAGGTTGCCAGCAGCGCGGCCGCCGAGCCGATGCCCACGTCCTGCAAGGTGCTCCGCACGCTGTCCTGTTGGAAGCGTTGGTTGATCTTCGTCGCGTCCAGTTCCATCGGTTCCATGGAACCTACCAGCAGCATTTCATGAAACTCACTGGTCCACAGGCTGGCGTAGGGGTAAACGTCGAGGAAGCTGCGTACCAGCGAGCGCGAATCGTCGATGTTTTGGGTCGGCAATGGCAGCCATTGTGCGACCAGGCCTTGTTTGTTCAACCGACTGGCAGCCAGTTGGTAGAAGTCGCGGGAGTACAGATTTACCACGCCGGCCGCGGAGGGTGGGGGCGGCTCGAGGGTAATGAGGTCATAGCGTTGCGGGTTGCGCAGCAGTTCCTGGCGACCGTCGCGCAGCCGGACATCGACGGCGGGATTGGCTGCCGCGTTGAAGTTGCCCTTGAACAACGGTGCCGCCTTGACCACCGCGGGCAGCAACTCGGCGACCACCCGATGCTCAAGACCCGGGTACTGCGTCAACGCGCCCGCGGTAATGCCAGTGCCGAAGCCGATCACCAGGGCCGAGCGGGGTTCACCGTTGTGGATCAGCAATGGCAGCAATGCCTGAATCCGCATGTAACGCAGGGAGGGCATGGCGTCGCCGGTATTGGATACGCCCTGGATATACAAACGCTCGAAGGACCTTTGTCCCTTGCCTTGGGTGACCACGGCAACGGTGCCGCCGCGTCCTTCCTCGTAGTACGCCAGCGTGCCGTTACGCGCGCCGGAAAGCAGGCTGGCCAGTTTGTCTATCGGTGTCAGCAGTGCCAGAGCCAGCGAAATCAAACCGACAGCAATCACCCCCTGACGCCGACCTTTCTTCACGCCGTGACCCTTGCGCACCGCAAAGTAGCCAATCGCGGCAGCGATAATCGCCAGCAACCCAAGGGTTCGCACCAGGCCCAGCAGCGGGATCAGCACGAAACCGCAGAGCATGACGCCGACGATCCCGCCCAGGGTATTGAACGCCACCACTTCACCGACGTTGCGCCCCACGTGATCGTGTCCGACGCTCAAACGCAGCGCCACGGGAAACGCCGCGCCGAGCAGTACGGTTGGCACGAACACGATGCACACGGCCGCCACTGCGAAGCGTGCGCTCATGCCCAGCAGTTCGCTGGCTCCCAACGACAGCACCCAGGCTTCGACCACGCTTTGGGCGAGTACCAGCCAGCGCCCGAGCAAGGCAATTTCCAGTAGCGCGATCAGCCCGGCCCCGGCGATCAGCAGACCAAACACTCCCCAGGGATCGCGCAAGCGATCAACCCGACGGGAGAGCAAGGCGCTACCCAAAAACAAACCGGTGAGGTAGGTCGCCAACACCACGGCGAAGGCGTAGGTGCGCGTACTCATGAATTGCACGATGGATTGCGACCAGACCACTTCATAACCGAGGGCCACGCCACCGGCGATTGAATAGAGCCACAAAGCGAGGCGATCCGGCGCTGTTTTAGTGTGGTGTGTGACGGCCGTTTCCACGGACTGCGAACAATGACGCTGGAACCACAAGGCACCCGCAGCGGCCAGCAGATTCAGCATCGCAGCGGCCAGGGCGCTGCCGCGTACACCGAGGGTGGCAATCAACACGAAAGCGGCGAGCAGGGTGCCCGCGATGGCGCCCGCGGTGTTTGCCGCATACAGGTGCCCGCCAGACTTGCCCAGGTGCTGCGGATCGGTTGCCAGGGAACGCACCAGCACCGGCAACGTGCCGCCCATCAGCAACGCCGGAATACCCACCAGTGCAAACGGCAACACCCAGGCCAGCAGACCGACATGCTGCTCCAGCCAGGCAAACGGACTGGCCGCCAGACTCATGGCGAACGTAGCGCCAACGCCCAGTACGGCAACCAGCACTTCCAGCCCTGCATACAGCAGAACCGGTTGTCGCAGGCGATCCGCCCAACGACCGAACAGCAAGCCACCCAATGCCAACCCGGCAAAGAATGCACTGATCCCGGCAGTAATGGCATACACCTCGACGCCCACCACCAGTGACAGTTGTTTGATCCATAGCACCTGATACACCAGCGCTGCGGCACCGGAAACGAACAGCAACAGGGCAGGGATCAACAGTGCCGGAGAGGCGACTTGCGGGGCAGGCATGGCCGACGACTTGCTGGCGACACGTGAGGACATTGCGGATTGCCTTGTACAAAATTCGAATTGAACGACCTGATCGTTCCCACGCTCTGCGTGGGAACGCCTCAATGGACGCTCTGCGTCCACTTCGGCAGGGGACGCGGAGCGTCCCTGGTTGCATTCCCACGCAAAGCGTGGGAACGATCGCCGCTCGCCGATAAAGGCGAGCGGCGCGACAGCGGTCTTACTGTGCAGCTTTTGCTTTTTCAGCGATCTTGGCATCTACCGCAGCACGGATCTGGTCAATGCTGAAGCTTGCCGGTTTCTGGCTGGGTGGATACTCGACGAATGTTTCGAGGAACGCGGCCGACTTGCCTACCGCAATTGCAGTCAGATAAACGTTCTTTGTGGTCCAGTCGTAGTATTGATCGGAAACCACGTCGGCTCTTTCAAACGGGTCCATACGCAGGTTGAAGATTTTCGGCACGCGCAGACAAACGAAGGGCTCGCTCCAGACTTTAAAACCGCCCGGTGCGCGCTGCTCGCAAAATACCGCCTTCCAGTTATCGAAGCGCATCGACACCAGCATTCCGTCGTCGTTGAAATAGTAGAACTCCTTGCGCTCGCCTTTAGGCTGTTGGCCGGTCAGGTAAGGCAACTGGTTATAGCCATCCAGGTGCACTTTGAAGTTCGCGGCGCCCGAAGTGGGTGCCCAACCTTTGAGCAACTTGTTCTTCACGTCCGTTTCACCGGCTGCCGCGAGCAGCGTCGGGAACCAGTCCATGCCCGAGAACATCTCGTTGGACACTTCACCTGCCTTGATCTTGCCCGGCCAACGAATCATCGCCGGCACACGGTAAGCGCCTTCCCAGTTGGAGTTCTTCTCGTTGCGGAACGGCGTGGTTGCCGCGTCCGGCCAGGAGAACTGGTTCGGACCGTTGTCGGTGGTGTAGACGACGATGGTGTTGTCGGTGATTTTCAGGTCGTCGAGGGTTTTCAGCAGTTTGCCGACGTCACCGTCATGCTCGAGCATGCCGTCGGCATATTCGTTGCCGGGCATGCCGCTCTGGCCCTTCATCGACTCGCGCACATGGGTGAACAGGTGCATGCGCGTGGTGTTCATCCAGACGAAGAACGGCTTGTCGGCCTTGGCCTGTTTCTCGATGAACGCCTGTGCTGCGGCGGTGGTTTCGTCGTCGATGGTTTCCATACGCTTGGCGGTAAGGGCACCAGTGTCTTCGATCTTGCCATCGGCAAAACTGTGGATCACGCCGCGCGGGGCGTTGGCTTTGACGAACGCGGCATCGTCTTTGGGCCAGTAAGGACGCTCGGGTTCCTCTTCGGCGTTGAGGTGGTACAGGTTGCCGAAGAACTCGTCGAAACCGTGGTTGGTCGGCAAGTATTCGTCTTTGTCGCCCAAGTGGTTCTTGCCGAACTGACCGGTGGCGTAGCCCTGGGACTTCAGCGCCTGGGCGATGGTGATATCGCGTTTTTGCAGGCCTACGGGGGCGCCAGGGATGCCAACTTTCGACAGACCGGTACGCAAGGGAGTCTGCCCGGTAATGAACGACGAGCGCCCAGCAGTGCAGCTGTTCTCCGCGTAATAGTCGGTGAACATCATGCCTTCCTTGGCGATGCGATCAATGTTCGGAGTCTTGTACCCGACCACGCCCATGGAATAGGCACTGATATTGGTCTGGCCGATGTCGTCGCCGAAAATCACGAGAATATTGGGTTTATCGGCGGCCACGGCGGTTGCCGAGATCGCCATTACCGATGTCGCCACCAGGGCGAGTTTCGGTAACCAGTTGCGTATGCGAGTCATCTGACTAGCTCCTTTCACTTACGTCGCTCGGTGCGACAAACGTTTATTGCGGCCCTGCGTTACGCTTTTTTTACTGCACTTGCCCGGTAGTGGTGGTATCGAACGGATAGATACGACGCCATTCGGCTGCCATGTCGACGACGGTCCAGCCACGTTTGTTTGCTTCGTCCAGTGCCTTGTCCAGACGACCGATCTGCGACTGGCGGTCGTAAGCCCATTCGCGTTTGGCGTCGGTGTGGTGCACCAGCCCCATGAATCGTTTGCCCGGCCCGGCCGCCGTCCACTGCAGCATTTGCAGGTCACCGTCGGAGTTGCCGAAGGCGAGAATCGGTCGCCGGCCGATCACCGCGTCAATGCTCACCGGTTTGCCCGGGCCGTCATCGTTGTGCGCCAGTTTCGGCGTGCGCAGGATCGACGCCTTGCCATCCTTGTACTCAAACGTGGTGACAAAGGTGGTGCCGATGACTTGCTCGGGTGGAATGCCATAGACCTTTTCGGCGAAGGCACGCATGAACGCGGTGTCGCCGCCGGAGACGATGTATGTTTTGAAATTCTGGCTGCGCAGGTAGTCGAGCATTTCCAGCATTGGCTGGAAGATCATTTCTGTGTACGGCTTGCCGGTTTTCGGATGGCGGGCCTGGGTCAGCCAGGTTTTGGCGTAATCGTCGAAGGCCTCGGTGGTCATGCCGGTGTGGGTGGCGCCGAAGATCTTCATCATGCCTTCCAGGCCGGTGGCGGCCAGGGCCTTGTGATCGTTTTCCAGCACGGCCTGGAACGGCTGGGTGGTTTTCCATTCCGGGTGCTGCGCCGCCGTGCGCTTGACCTCTTCGAGGGCGAACAGCAATTCGAAGTACATCGGTTGCTCGCTCCACAGCGTGCCGTCGTTATCGAACACTGCGATGCGGTCCTCGGGTTTGACGAAGTCCTTGCTGCCCTGATCGGTGACGGCCTGGACGAATTCGATGATGTTCTTTTTCGATGGGCCGTCGTTCCATGACGCCAGCGGCTCGGCGGCCTGTACCAGCAACGGCAGGCTCAAGGCCAGCGCCAGCAGGAACTTGAGCCCTTGAATTTGGCGCAACGAACTCGGACTAGTCATGGGAAATCCTTCTCGAGAACGGGGTTGAGTGGTCGCAATGCAGTAGCGACTGATTCTTTGTTGTGTTCGGCCTGACTATGCAGCGTAGTCAAGGATTTCTTCAGTTGGAGCACTGCCTGATCTTTGGTCGGTTCTCGGCCGTAGCAGGCCCGCAGAAACGCTTGCAGGCGCGGGCCGAGGCCAGTGAGCTTCAAGCCCTTGCGGCTGCGGCGGACCCACAGGTACAGCGCGCTGAGTTGCGGCGGCCTGCCATCAAGTTGCGCCGGTATTTGTTCCCAGGCGTAATCGGCAGAGGCCAGCCAGGCCTTGTGCCGAGCCTGACGTCGAGCCTTCCAGCCGAGGTACGCGCGCCAGGCGTAGGGACGGGCAAACCAGCCCAGCACAAGCAACCCCGACAGCAGCGCGAGCAGGCCGAAGGCAAAACCCGAAAGGTGAAGGCGATTGCCCTGACCGAGTGTTTTCAAGTCTTCAGTGATCGAGAAAACCGGTTTGTAGGCACTGTTGGCGGCGGCATCGAAACTGATCGCCGGCACTTGCGCAGTGCGGATCTGACGAGTGCTGGCGTCCCACCATTTCACCGCGATGGGCGGGAGACTGTAATGGCCTTCGACGTCGATCCGGTAGGTCACGGTATCGATGCGCTGCCCGCCGTTGAAGTGGCCACGGCCATCATCCAGATTGCTGACCTGTGGCGATTTCGCGTAACGACTCAGGCCGCGTACATCGCCCAGTGACGGCGTTGGCAATGACATGCCCAGCGCGCCATCCGCCTGTAGCGTCAGTTCTCGGGTGATGCTGTCGCCGACTTTCAGTGGGGCGGTCGAATTCACGACCTTTTGCGTGAAGCGCAAGCCTTGCGCCACCAGCACCGGCTCGCCGACGTCAAACCCTGGTGGTTGTGTCGCCGTGAAATGCAGGGGCAGGCTGCGGGCGCTCAACTCGGCACTGGCCTGACCCGGTGTGGCGCGAACGGTCAAAGCCGGAACGTCGAAACCCTGCGCCACGTTCGGAGTGATCAGGTAGCTGTAGCGCAAGCCGCTGAAGGATTGGCCATCAAGGGTCTGATTGATGTGTTCGGCATGGCCGTCAGGCGGCAGCACCAGTGCGCCGGGCAGCTTCAGGTCGGGCAGGGTGGGCGCACGGGTGAACCAGGTGTCGGTCAGGACATCGAGTTGCAGTTCGATCAGGCTGCCGACCATCGCCGGTTCATTGGGTTGCAGGCTGGCCTGGACCCGCAGTTCGGGTTCGGCGGCGAGGGCGTTGAGGGTGATTAACAGGGTGCCGAATAATGTGGTGATTGATCTGGCGTTATCGCTGGCAAGCCAGCTCCCACAGGTTTTGCGTCGTGCATTGAATTCGATTGCCACACAAAACCCTGTGGGGGCTGTGGTGCGACGATTCGACTTGCCAGCGATGGAGGTGACTCGGTTTTTCAGGAAGGTCATGGTTTGACCCCCGCCTGATCCTGCAAACTGAATTTCTGTTTGAGGAATTTCGCCGGCGATGTCGTCAGGTTCTGCAACCATTGTTCATCCGAAGCCGCCTGTTCGGTTTGCACCGGTTTTTCCTGGCCCTTGCCCGGCGCCTTGTCCATTTTGATTTCGTCGGGTTTGACCTCGGGGGCGTTTTTTTCCGCATCCTCGGTGTCTTTCTGCAAGGCGATCGCCAAGGCCAGGTTGGCCGTTGCCTCAGGAAACTGCGGTTGCAACTTCAACGCCTGGGTGTAGGCCGCGATGGCCTCGTCGAACTTGAAGCGCCGCACGTAAATGTTGCCCAGATAGAAATAGGCTTGTGGCGTTTGCAGGCGCGCGAAACTGACCAGTGCCAGGTCGAAATCAGCAGCGTTATAGGCGGCGATGCCTTTCCAGTAAGGGTCGACGAAATGCGCTGCCGCCTGGGGGAAATGCCCATGCTCGAAAGCCCAGCGGCCTTGCTGGTCCGGGGTGAAGAACGCATCGGTCAGCGGGTTGGCCTGTGCCGGGGTTGGTTGCAAGCCGACGCCGATGGCCAGTAAAAGACCGGCGACCCAATTCACGCTCCAACCCTTGCGCACGCTGAAAAAAC